>CAUPPN010000050.1:0-7153 GCA_963513115.1 uncultured Eubacteriales bacterium
ATAAAAAGTCAAGCTTTTTACAAAGCTATAGCTACCTTTTGCTTATATATCAAGCTTTTAAGGTAGCTATTTTGTTATATATTTTTAATGTTTTACTACACTTTTAGCGTAATTTTTATTCTAATATATCTAATTTATTTTTTAAAGTCTTTTAAAATAACTATATACATTCTTCTTTTCAAAATATCTAATTAATATATTTGAAAGTACTGCTACTGCAGTAAATATTATAAGTACTAATGTTGTTTTGTTTGCCATAAATGCATATATTAATAAAAATATTGAACCCATCATCATAAACATTTTAATAATACTAAGTGTTATTGACTTTCTTCCTTTAGAAGTAAGTTCTTTTTCATTCATCCAAGAAAAGTTTGGAGATTTTAAGTCAAAATATACATTTATTCTTTCAATTGCAATTATCATAAGTATACCTACTAATACAGGTGCAATTATTTCAAGGCTTAAAATGCTTTCTCTTAACAATACTGCCGCTATTATAATATACATAAAATATACTGCAAGTGTAATTACTATAGGCACTTTTGTCATCATATCATATTGCTTTTCATATGATATTGGTAATCTTTTTAAGGTATCTTTTTCATTTTTATGTTTAGATATTGCAATCATTGATACATATTCTGTACTTGTAGTAGTTATTGCAATTATCATAAGTGCTATTCCTACCTTAAATAGTATCTCTTTTGATAACATATCCTTTGGAAGTCCTGTTTTTATATACTTTAAATACTCTTTAGCTTTTATCATATCAAAGGCATCTGCTAAATCTTTTTTAAGTTTATCGATATCCTCACTACTATATTTTGAATCATCTTTTGAATCTGTTTTTTCTAAATAAAATTCTCTTAAATACTTTTTAGATTCTAATTGAAACTCTTGTAATTCTTTTAACTGTTCTTGTGGTATATTCCCAATCTTTTTATTTGGTTCTTCTGCATTTTCTATATTTGTTAATTTTTCTAATACTGCATATGTTTCAGGGCTTAATTTTTCTTTTCCTTTAGCTAACACATAATCATTTGCTTCTTTTTGATTATTCATTGCATATTCTTCTGCTTTTTTTGAAATATCACTTTCAGATATTTCTTCTATGTACTCATTTAATTCTTTTTCAAAATCTTCCTTAGATTTTGTTTCATCTTTTAATAACTTGTCATAAAAATTATACTTATCTACTTTTCCAGTTTTAACATTTGTTATTTCGTAATTTGTATACTTGTCAACATTTCTTTTCATTTCATTAGTAAAACTACCATAAAATGATGCAATCATTACTACTGGTAATATTATAGTAGGTAAAATTGTATTTAATATTAGCGATGGATTAGATTTAAATATTTGTGTCTCGTTTCTTAAATATTCTTTTTTAGCATTTCTTTTAGTTAGCATATTATAGTATCCAGTTTTTCTTTGCTCTTCTAGCATTTCTTTTTCTTTTTCAGCTTTTCCTGTATATCTTCCTATAAACTTTGCAATACCTACTTCTTTTTTGCCCATATCAGGTAACATATTTCTAATTTTTTCAACAATACCTGCAAATACGTATATTATTAAAGATGGTACTGCTATATACATACCAAATATTTTAGCAAGTGATAATAATACTTCTTTTCCTTTTAGTAAGTTAGTAAAATCTTTTCCAATTATTGAAAACAATGATACATTATTTGCCTTGCTTATCATAGCTTCCATTCCACCATTCGATCCATTAGAAGCATTTGAAATAGTAACTGATATTAAAATTATTAAAATTGTTAATACCATTTCAGTTGTTGCCTTACTAAATAAGAAACTTAGTATATACATTAATATATTTGATACTATGTCAAATATTACTGCAAATAAGAATGGTACAACAATTGAAAATAATGTACTTACTGCAAAGAATGTAATATTAAATGGTAATTTTGCAAATACTGATATAGCTATATTTATTGATAAACTAAATAAAAATAATATTCCAGTTGTTGTAGCAGTTTTGCTAATTGTTCTTGCAAAAAAACTTTCTCTTGCAGTGATTGGTAGACTTCTTAATGTTCTTGTTTCATTATTTGAAGATTCCCTAGTTATTGCATCACCTATTTCATAAAGCATGGAAAGTATCACACCAAGTCCAATTACTAATGTAAAAAATGTTGTATAAATATTTTCTATATCATTTATTTTTTTTACATATTCATTTACCATTACAAATGGAAATCCTGCTATATATGCTAAAATAATTATAGCAAGTACAACCTTTCCTATTGTTTTTAAAATAGTTTTTTTGCTACTTTTGCTATCACTATATCCACGAGTATTCATAGATTTCTTAAAATAGTACTGTATAAGAGTAATAATTTTTCGCATATTATTCCTCCTCTTTTTTAGTAATTTCTAAGAATAGATCTTCTAGTGATTGATTTTCAATATTATCATTTTTATGTTTTTCAATTAATTCTTCATATGTTCCATTATATAATAACTTTCCATTAGATATTATTACAATGCTATCACATAGTTTTTCTGCAACTTCTAAAACATGTGTTGAAAATAATACTGTTTTTCCTTTTTTAGCTTCATCTTTCATTATTTGTTTTAATAAATGTGCAGATGCAGGGTCTAATCCTGTCATAGGTTCGTCTAATATCCATACTTCTGGATTAGATATTAATGATCCTATTACAAACACCTTTTGTCTTGTACCATGTGAAAGTTCTGAAATATTCTTTTTCATATATTGTTCTAGTTCAAACTTTTTAGTAAGTTCGTCTATTACCTTTGTTGCATCTTCCTTATCTACCTCATATATATTCATTATGAAATCATAATACTGTATTGGTGTAAAATATTGGAAAGAATCTGGTGTATCAGATACTAGCCCTATTTTCTTTTTAGCTTTTATCTCATCTTTTTTAATACTTTCACCACAAACATATATGTCACCTTTTGTAATTTCTGTAATTCCAGTTATCATATTTATTGTAGTTGATTTACCTGCTCCATTTGGTCCAATTAATCCAACTATTTCTCCAGGATTAATTTTTAAATTAAGATCATGTACTGCTTCTTTATTTCCATACATCTTACTTACATTTTTTAATTCAATCATATTCTCTCCTTTTATTTTAATCATATAATCACATTATACGTATACAACATATATTTTAATTATTTCATATAACAATTATCATTTATATAATTATTATATTTTATTTAATATATTTTATTCAACACTAATTATATATTTTTTATTGCATCTTACCTAAAATATCATTTAAAAAGTCAAATGCATTCATTGGTGTCATATTATTTATATCTACTTTTTTAAGTTCATCTATTACATTATGATATTGTATTTCAAACATATTTGGCACTTCTCTTATTGTATTTTCTTTTTGTTCTTCTTTGCTTAATTCTTTTCCACTTTCTTCATTATATGCAATCTCTTTTATTACCTTGTTTTCCATTTCAATTTTAGAAAGAATGCTATTTGCATTTCTTAATACTTCTTTTGGTACACCTGCAAGCTTTGCAACATGTATTCCATAGCTTTGGTCAGTACCACCTGGTACTACTTTTCTTAAAAATAATACATCACCATCTTTTTCCTTTGCTTCTACATGGTAATTTTGGATATTTGAAAATTCATCACCCATTTGAGTAAGCTCATGGTAATGTGTCGCAAATAATGTTTTAGCTTTTATCTTTTCAGATATATATTCTAATACTGCTTTTGCAATTGACATTCCATCATATGTTGAAGTACCTCTTCCTATTTCATCTAATATTACCAAGCTATTTTTTGTAGCCCCATTTAATATATTTGATACTTCTGCCATTTCAAGCATAAACGTACTTTGTCCTCTTGATAGATCATCAGATGCTCCAATTCTTGTAAATATCTTGTCTACAATAGAAATGTTTGCACTGTCTGCTGGTACAAAACACCCTATTTGTGCCATCATTGTAATTAATGCAACTTGCCTCATATATGTTGATTTACCAGCCATATTAGGGCCTGTAATTATCATTATGGTATCTTTTTCTTGATCCAATTTAGTATCATTTTTTACAAACTCTTGGTCTTTCATAGTTTTTTCAACTACTGGGTGTCTTCCACCTTTAATATCTATTATACCCTCATTATTTATACTAGGTCTTGTATAGTTATTATTTTCTGCTACTTCTGCAAATGATGTAAGTACGTCAATTTTTGCAATATTATCACTTGCCCTTTTTATTCTAGTTACTTCTTCTGAAATTGTTTTTCTTAAATTCATAAACAATTCATATTCTAGTTTCTTAACTTTTTCTTCTGCATTTAATAGCTCTTCTTCCATTTCTTTTAATTCAGGTGTTACAAATCTTTCTGCATTTCTAAGCGTTTGTTTTCTAATATATGTTTCAGGTACTTTGCTTAAATTAGCGTTTGTAACTTCAATATAGTATCCAAACACTTTGTTATATCCAATCTTTAAATTTTTAATATCAGTATTTTCTCTTTCAGTTTCTTCTAAGCTTGCAATCCATTTTCTTCCTGTTTCACCTAAATGTTTTAAATTATATATTTCTTCATTAAAACTTTCTTTTATTAATCCACCTTCTGTAATAGTCATTGGAGGATTTTCTACTATCATTTCATCTATTAATTTGTATATATCTTTTAGTGTATCAATATCTAAATATATATTTTTAAGTATAGTTGATTTAGAATTTTTCAGTTCTTCTTTAATATCTGGTAAATACATTATACTATTTTTTAAAGATATCATATCTTTTCCATTAATATTACTAAATGCTATCTTTCCTGCTATTCTTTCAATATCATATATTTTCTTAAGTAATGTTTTAAGCTCTCCTCTTAGTATGATATTGTTTTTAAGTTCTTCTACTCCATCTAGCCTACTTTCAATATCTTCCTTAGATATTAGTGGATCATTTACCCATCTCGAAAGCAATCTTGCTCCCATTGATGTATTAGTCTTATCTAATACCCAAAGCAAACTTCCTTTTTTAGAACCATCTATCATTCTACTATTTATTTCTAAATTTCTTCTAGCTGTTCTATCTAATGCCATATATCCATCAAAACTATACATATATATGTTTCTTAAATTAGTTATTTCACTTAATTGTGTTTCTTGTATATATCTATGTATTGCAATTATTGCCTTTGATATATTTGTTTTTATCCAAGTATTATCTTCTACTTTTTTATGTTCAGTATTATTATTTTCATTTTCTTCATCTGGTGAATTTTCTGCTAATTCCTTATTGCCTTCATCTTCACCAAACATATCGAATATAGTATTTTGTTTAACAGTATCTTTTAGTGTATATGTTATAGCTACATTATCTTCTTTGCTTAGTGAATTACTTAATGTTCTTTTTTCAAAAGTATATGATTTTAATATTTCTTCTTCGTCTTCTTTATCTAAGTCAAAATAACTATTTTCTTTTTCTGTCACATATATGTTCATAATTTCTTTTAAGTTATTTTTAAACTTCTTATCTTTAGATAATTCTTCGTTTATTATTATTTCGCTAGGTGAAAACCTAGAGATTTCATCATATACATTTTCCTTAGTTTTAACTTCAGTTACATAATAATCTGATGTGCTAATATCTGCAGATGCTATATAATATCTTATCTTATCAAAATATATACTCATTATATAATTATATTTTTTATCATCTAGCATATTAAGTTCTGTAATAGTTCCAGGTGTTACAACTCTTGTTACTCCTCTTTTAACCAGTCCTTTAGCTTCTTTTGGGTCTTCTAATTGGTCACATATTGCAACTTTGTATCCTTTTTCTATTAACTTTGCTATATATATATCTACTGAGGCTTGTGGCACTCCACACATTGGTGCTTTTTCTTCTAGTCCACACGCTTTTCCTGTAAGTGTTAATTCTAATTCTTTAGATACAAGTATTGCATCATCAAAAAACATTTCATAAAAGTCTCCAAGCCTATATAGCAGTATTGCATCTTTGTATTTTTCTTTAGTATTTACATATTCTTGCATCATTGGTGATAGTCCCATAATACACCTTTTCCTCTCTTATCATTTTAAAATATAATATCACATTTTATAATTTTTATCATTATATAATTGTAATTTTTTAGCTATTAAGTGCTTATTTTCTTTTAATTTCTCAGCAATTTTCTTAATTATTTTATTGCTTCTACTTTCTAATATTTTTTAATTAATTATTATATATAATATATTGATAAATAGTATTTTTAAAGCATATAATATATATAATAATAATAACAATTTATTCATTATTTAATAACTATATTATTATTAGAAAAGGAGTTTTTATGAAAAAAGATATTTCTTCTGAAAGAGTTTTTACTTTTAAAAAATTTTTAATTCTTATTATATCAATAATTATAATTTTTTTAATATGTACTATTATAGAGGCTGTCATTTGCAAAAATAATAATAGAATTCCGAGTATACACAAATATGAAGAATCTACAGATGAATCTGGAAATGTTTTAAAAAAATATAAGGGAATATTAGTTACTGCGTACAAAGATGAAAATGGAGTAACAACAATATATAACTTTGAAAAATACATACCTAAAGAAACTACTATAGATGCTGTTGCTAAGATTACTAGTATTAAAGATGACTATATTTCATTAGATATATTAGGAAGTCCTACTGATTCTAGCATGATTAAAACAAGCAAAAAATTGCATAGTCCTGATTTAAATTTAAAGCCATTATTAATTAATTCTGATAATAGTAATTTGGATTCTTCTAAAGATAAAATTACAAAAATAAAAATTAAAAATAACAATCAAAATTACTTAGTAGGAACATATTTAAACCTATCATTTGAAAAGAAAGATATTGATACAGAAAAAAATATACTTCTACCTAAAAATATAAGATTATATTCTTTTGATGATTTTTCTATTATTTTTGATAAAAATGATAAAAAAGAAAAAGAACTAGTATACAGTAATAATGATAATAAAAATGAAGAAAATAAAGAAAATGATAAAATTAATGAAAATAAAGGAAACTTTAACATATTTAAATATAATGGAGAACCATATATAGAATTTAATGAAAATAGCAAAAATTATAATAAAGAAAAAGAAAACAATAAATATAAGCTTTCT
>CAUPPN010000051.1:0-7140 GCA_963513115.1 uncultured Eubacteriales bacterium
TACATTTTCATTATATATTCTAAGTAATATAGAATTAGTATTATATATTGATAATTTTATATCATGATAGTCTACTATTGCTGATTTAAATGCAGGTAATAATATACTTAAATTTGATGCTTCATCTGATGCAAATGTATTAATAATTCCTGCTTTTGTACCTTTTTCTACTAATGCTTTAAGTAACTTATCAGATTTTTGGTATATATCAGTATAGTCTATTCCTTGCTTTTCTTCACTAAAGTAATTAAATCTTGAATATCTTACCATATATATATGTTTTAATATTTCTTCATCTGGAATATTATCTATTCCACTATATATAATATCATACACAACTTTCTGAAATTTTCTTAGCACTTCATCTTCTTTTAAGTTATTTGCAATTACAAATCCAACTTTGTTTTCTAATAATTTTTTGTATTTCAAAAAGTTATCTGGGCTTTGCATCTTTAAATACTTATCAATTTTATCTAAACAATCCTGCCTATCTCTTTCTAATATTTGCCTATATATATTAATATCAAACATATCATATTTTTTTTCGTCTATTGCAATTAATTGTTTTTTCTTAACTGCAAACGCTTCAAATAATAGTTCATGGTTATTTAGTATTTCGTCTATTTTAGCAACAGTATTTGATAGCTTTTTTCTTTCTTCTTCTGTTTTATTTAAAAACTCCTTACTATTTTGCATTAATTTTAATGTCTTAATGTCATTTTCATAACCTTCGTATATTTGCTTTTTTTCTTCTTCTGTTGCAAATACATATAGTAATTTATCTAATGCCATATCATAATCATCTAAGTTTTCAACTTTTAATTTTTCTTTAATTAATTCTTTTGATCTTTCTCTTTGGTCATATTCTGTTTGGCTTAATCTTGCTTTTCTAAATTCTTCTTTTCCATGTAACCATTGCATATTAAAAGTTAGAATAATTTCTGAAGGTGTAGCAATTTGTGATTTATTTTTTTTCCAGCTTAGTTCATCAAAGTCTCTTACTAGTTCTACTTCATTTTCAATACTACCATTTTTTACCATTCTTTGAAATGTTTTAGAGTATGGACTTTTTTTAATTGTAAAATATCTAGGCTCATATTTCATAAGAGCATACATACAAGATATAGTGTTTGGATTGAACTGTATCTTTCGTTTTTCTAAGTCAGCATTCGAAACATAACCATTTTCTATAATTTCAAATTCCTGTATATCTTTTAATAAGTTTAACATTCTATTTTGAAATTCCGTTTTTTTCATAACTTCCTGAGTTACTATCATATATGAATTATAGTTTTGTTCAACTTTTTCCATTGTTTTAATAATAATATCTTTTTCTTTTTCTTGTATATTTTTCATATACAATATCTTTTCTACATTTTTAATAAAGTCTGATTTATTAAAAAACATTTTAAACATCTTTTGTATTTCCTCCAACCTATTATATCCTAATATATTATATGTTTATATTTTTATTTTTTCTTTTTTCTTTTTCTTAACTAGTTATTTCATCAAATATATTATTAATTTGTTGCCATTCACCATCTGTAATAGTAACTACAGAATTACCATTACTTCCTGAAGATATCATATTCATCTTTTTCATTTGTGCTAATATATCTTCACATCTTTCATCAGATATCCTATATTTTCTTCTTAAATAGCCATGTGATATTTCATCATCTTCAATCATATCTTCAATCGCATCCATGAAATATTGTTCATTTGTCGTATAGTTAATTATATCTTCTACATATTTTTTGTCTATATTTAGTGTTCCTTTTCTTATCTTAAATGCTTTGTCAAAGCTAGAACTTGTAGCTAGTATATCGTTGTTTACTCCACCTTTTTTATGCTCATATGTATCTCTAACTGCCATCCAATCACTTTCATCCATTAATACTTTTCTTGGCTCATTTTCTTGTTTAGGTGATACTATTCCCATAATTTCCATTGCATTTAAATATTCTTCTGCTTTTTGGTTAGATATCTTAAGTATTCTTTCTAAGAAACTTGCTGATGCAAATTTCTCTCTTACTACTCTTTGTATTGCAACTTTTAAGTTAGGGTCTTTAAATATTGATGTGTTATTACTATTTCCATTACTATTATTTTCTAGTGCTTCTTCTTCATCATTTCCCATTATGCTTTCAATAGTTTGCTCTTCATATCCTTTTGTAATATCATCGTTTTCTTTTTCTAGGCTTCCACCATTTTCATATCTATCTCTAATTTCACCCCACTGGTATTCTGATACTAATACATTTCTAGGTTTGTTTCCTTCTTGTGCTGAAACTATTCCCATTTCTTCCATTGTATCCATTATTCTACCAGCTCTTGAGTCACCTATCTTAAATTTTCTTCTCAAAAAGCTTATTGATGCAGTCTTATCTTTTACACATCTGTCTATTGCATCTATTAGTATTGGATCTCTATCATCTCCTGTATCTTCTCCATCATCTATTTGCTCAGTATTAGGTAATTTGCTTTCAATTTCTTTTTGTATATTAATTGATGTTTCAGATTGATCATCTCTTTTAATATAGTCAACAACTTTTACTATTTCTTTTTCGTCTATGAAGGCACCTTGTACTCTAAGTGCTTTTGGTTCACCTATAGGTAGGTATAGCATATCACCTTTTCCTAAAAGTGATTCTGCTCCACTTTTATCTAATATGATTCTAGAATCTGTATTTGATGTTACAGCAAATGCAATTCTAGATGGTATATTTGTTTTAATTAATCCTGTTATTACATCTGTAGATGGTCTTTGTGTTGCTACAACTAAATGTATTCCTGCAGCTCTTCCCATTTGTGCTATCCTACATATTAGCTCTTCTACTTCTTTTGCTGATGCCATCATTAAGTCTGCTAGCTCGTCTATAATTATTACAAGCTTTGCCATTCTTTCTTCTTTTGGCATTTTTTCATTAAAGTTGTCTATATCTTTAACTCTTTCTTCTTTAAATCTAGTATATCTTTTAAGCATTTCTGAAACACCCCATTTAAGTGCAGCTGATGCTTTTTGTACATCTGTTATAACTGGTACTAGTAGGTGTGGTATTGAATTGTACATTGAAAGTTCTACAACCTTTGGGTCAATCATTAAGAATTTAACTTCATTTGGATCTGCTTTATACACAATACTTGTAATTATTGTGTTTACACATACAGATTTACCAGAACCTGTACTTCCTGCAATTAGTAAGTGAGGCATCTTATGTATATCTGCAATTATAGTTTCTCCACCTACACCCTTACCTAATGCAAATGATATCTTTGATTTGCTATCTGCAAATTCCATGCTGTCAATTACATCACCTAAGTGGACCATTTCTCTTTTCTTATTTGGTACTTCTATTCCTACTGCTTGTTTACCTGGTATTGGCGCTTCTATTCTTAATGTTTCAGCAGCTAGATTAAGTGCTAAATCATCAGATAGGTTAGATATCTTACTTACCTTTACCCCTACTGCTGGTTTAAGTTCGTATCTTGTAATTGCAGGTCCTACTGATGCATTAATTACTTTGGCTGATACTCCGAATGAGTATAGTGTTTTTTGTAACTTATTTGCTGTATCTTCTACCAATTTCTTATCAGCCTTATGCACTTTAGACGCTTTTTTTAATAGGTCTATTGGTGGATAATTATATGCATAGTCTTCGTATTTAATATCATTAGGATCTACTGTCATTTCTAATTCTGTTTTAGGTGTACTTTCTTTTTGTTTTGTTTCAAATACAGCCTTCCCTATTTGTTCAATATTGCCTTTTTCTTCCATAGTAAAATCTGGTGGTTCTTCACCACTTATGAACTGATTTTTAACAGCTTCTACTTCTATTTCAGAGTTAATAGGTTCTACTCCACCATCTTTTTGTACGTCATAAATCTTAGCTTTGTCTTCTTTTCTTTTAAATATGCTAAATAATCCACCATATGTATGTTCTTCAGGCATAGGTTCTTCAACTATTTTACCTGTTTCTGTATCATATTTAACTTGTGAATATTTTTTAGGAACATATGTTTCAGACATGTTTTCTAATTGTTCTCTTCTTTGTTTTCTAAGTTCTCTTTTTTGTTTCTTATTTTCTTCTATTTCGTACATTGCCTTAGATACATAGTCTGTTGGGCTAATTTCAAATAATAATATTAGCATAATTATTACAAGTGATATATCAATTATTGTAGCACCTAGTACTCCGAATGATTTAATAAGTGGTACTGCAATTAGTGTTCCTAATGCTCCTCCGCCTTGATTTCTTGTACCTAGTGCATATCCCATTTTAATATTTTCTGAAAATGATTTCCCTGTAACTCCCATATTTCCATTTGATACATTAAGCATTGTATATGCAGCAGATATTAATAATAATACAATTATTGCTTGTTTTATTTTTCTTCTTTCACCATACTGATCATCTCTTGGTACAAGTAGTGTAAGGGCAAGTGAAAAAATAGGGAGCATTTGTTTTAACGGCCCAAAAACACCAGCGAATACTGGTGATAATTTTTCAGTTAATACTCCTGTACTTCCATATATAATAATACCTAGTACAATAGTTGTAAGTAGCATTATTATAAATGTAAAATCCAAACTATTTACTGAGCTTTTATTGTTGTTTTTACTTCCTTTTTTTCTTCCTCTTTTAGCCAATTTTATCCCCTCTTACCTATTTAATCCTCTTCTGTCCTCTTTAAGTTTTTCTATTGAATGTATTAAATAATCTTCTTGTGCTTGAAGGCTTCCTAAAAGTTCGTTTATTGCCATCTCAGCTTCAGCAAGTTTTGAGTCAGCGTAATCTCTTGTCCCTTCACTTATCTCTCTTGATTGTATTTTTGCATCCTCTATTATTTTAAGTCCTTTTTCTTCAGCTTGTCTTGTTATTTCATGTTCATCAATCATTTCAATTATTCTTTTTTCAGCTTCTTTAACAATATCATCTGCTTCTTTTTCAGCTTCTTTACATATCCTTTGTCTTTCTTCTGTAATCCATTTAGCTTGTTTAATTTCATTTGGTAATGCTTTTTCAATCTCTTCTATAATATTTATTACTTCGTCTTCATTTACCATTATTTTACTGCTAAGTGGTACTTTCTTACTTTCAATTATTGTTTCTTTTAGTGCATCTAAAAGGTCTAATACTTCCATATATTCTCCTTATGTTGTTATATAATTTAAAAATACTCTTCCATATTTTTTAGTTTTTAATATAGTTATCTTTTCATCATTACTAATTTCTTCTACTATCTTTTCATTATCTGTTTCATAAACTATTATTGTATTTTCTTTAAGTATTCCAGATTCTATCATTTCTTGTATTATCTTATGGCCATCAAATATATATGGTGGGTCTAAGAATATGATATCAAATTTAATGCTTTCTTCTTTTGCTTTTTTAATATATTCCTTATAATTCATATTGTATACATTACTGTTATTTTCTGCTTTACATTTTTTAATATTGCTTTTTATTATTCTAATTGCCTTATTTGACTTATCTACAAATGTTACGTTAGATCCAAACCTACTATTACATTCTAATCCTAACGCACCACTTCCTGCAAAAAGATCTAATACATTTTCATAATCTTCTATGTAATTTTCAAGTGATGAAAATAATGCTTCTTTAACCCTATCTAATGTAGGCCTAGTATTATTTCCTTCAAGTGTATCTAGTCTTATGCTTTTATTTCTACCAGCTATTATTCTCATATTTCTCCATAATTATATTAATACAAATATAGTATATAGTATAATATATACTATATTTTTTTATTTTCATATTACTTTTAAATTTAATAATAATTTTTTATTATTTTGTCTTACTTTTGTTATTATTCTTCTTATTTTTGTTATATTTTCTATTTTTATTATTTTTGTATATTATATTTTTCTTCTTATCATTTCTTTTTTCATTAGAATGGTTTTTAATATCATTCTTTTTCCTATAATTTTTCTTTTGTTTTTCGCTTATATTGTTTTTTGCATTATACTTTCTATTTTGCTTCTTATTATTTCTTTTGTTTTTTGCTTTTTCTTCTTTTTCAAGACCTTTTATTTTTGTTAAATTCTTAGTTTTTTCTGACTCTTTTTTAACTATATTTTTCCTATTTTCTTTTTTCTTACCATATTCAACATGTTTTCTTTTTCCAATATATGGCTTTTTCTTATTTACCCTTTTAACTCTAGTAGTCTTATTTACTCTTTCTTCTGTATTTCCTACTATATAGTCATATTCTTTTATTATTTCTCTTTTAATATCTACAGGAACCAACTTAATTTTTTTAAGCTTAGCAAGTGAAACAACTTCTGGTATATATTTACCAAATTTATTATAATCTACCCCTTGAAATTCTTCTCCTTCTCCTGTTCCTAGTTTACCTGATACATATTTACCTAGAAATATGTATTGCATTCTTCTTACAGTATCAATCTTATACATTAACTTATCGATTTTAATCTCTATTCCAAGTTCTTCTTTAATTTCTCTTATTGTTGTTTCGTTTATCTTCTCACCAGGTTCTCTTCCTCCACCTGGAATTGTATAATATATTTGCTTATTCTTACCATATCCTCTTTCTCTTCTCATTAGAATTATATTATTATTATATGGTACAATTGCGGCTCCTCTATCATTCCATCTTTCCATAATTTCCTCCGCATTCTTTACATATATAATATAGGAATTGTAACAATTTTTCAACTAATACATATATATTGCAACTATATATTTTTCATAATAATAAAAAAATAATAAAAAAGATAACTGAGATTTTTCAGTTATCCTTTATTAAATTGTTTATACCAATTTTCTTATTATTTCTTGCTCATAACTTTTTTAGTATATACAATAACTCCTGCAGTTATTATAGTTAGCATTATTACACTTCCTGCTCCTGCATGTGGTATCTTTTTATTGCTTGTATTTTTGCTATTATTTTTCTTATTTGTGCTTCCTACTGTATTATTTTTTATTGCTGCTTTATTATTATTTGCATTTGCAGATTTACCATTGTTTTCTTTTTGTTCTTGCTCTTTTTTCTCTAATGCTTCTTTTGCAAGTTTTGCTTTTTCTTCTTCTAGAGTTTTAACTTTTTCTTCTAACTCTTTTATCTTCTTTTCTAGTAATTCTTTTTCTTTTA
>CAUPPN010000052.1:0-7043 GCA_963513115.1 uncultured Eubacteriales bacterium
GCTGAAACATTAACTAAGTTAGATGAAAGAATAAAGAAATTAAAAATATTAGAACCTAAAAAAGAAGTAGACTTTGGAGATATAGAAAAAAGAGCAGATGATTTAAAAGAAAAAGATGATACTAAAAAAACTGATAT
This sequence comes from uncultured Eubacteriales bacterium, assembly GCA_963513115.1. Classification (GTDB taxonomy): domain Bacteria; phylum Bacillota; class Clostridia; order TANB77; family CAG-508; genus JABCPO02. Next base: position 138 of record CAUPPN010000052.1, read on the forward strand.
TAAAAAATTAGATGATGATGTAAAAGCTGCAGAAGAAAAAGGTGGAACAGACAAAGAAGGAAAGAAAAAATTAGAAGAAACTTTTTCAAAAATAAAAGCAAAACAAAATGAAAATAAGGCAGAAGCTGAAAAACTTAAAGAAGAATTACAAAATATAATAAAAGCAAATAAAGAAACAATAGATGGTGATAAGGCAATTAAAGAAAAGGCACAAAAATTACAGACTAAAATAGACAATTTAAATAATAGTATAGCAGAAGATGCTAAAACAATAACTAACCTAGATGAAAGAATAAAAAAATTAAAAATATTAGGAACTGAAAATCATAATGACAACAATGATAATAATGATAATAACAACAGTAGCGATAATAATAACAATGATGGAAAAAGCCAAGAAGATTTAAAGAAAAAACTAGATGAAGTTAATAAAGAGATTGAAAATACTAATAAAGAAAAAGGCGATTTAGATAAAAGAAAAACAGAGTTAGATGCAAAACCTGAGTTAACTGAAGAAGAAAAAACAGAAAAAGCCTTGATTGAAAAGAAATTAGGAGAATTAGGAGAAAAAGGTAAAAAACTAGAACAAGAAAAAGGTGATTTAGAAAAGAAAATACAAGAGGGAGAAAAACCTAAAGATGATAAGAAAGATAAAGAAAACAAAGAAAATGAAAACACTCCTAATAACCCAACAGATAACAAAGAAAAAGAAAGCAATGCTAATACAAACAATACAAAGAATAATGCAAGTAAAAAAGAAGGCACAAATAATAGTAAAGAAGAAAATAGAGAAGAAAAAGCTAATAGAAAATATACAAACCCACCAAAAACAGGTGAAATAGGAATAGTAATTGCTTTAATGTTAGCAGCAATATCAGTAAAAGGAATTAATAAATACACATATTACAAAGGAAAGCACTAATCGAAATTATATAGTTATTGATAATATGATATACAATAAATAATACATACAAAGAGAGCCATAAGGCTCTTTTTGTATGAGAAAAAGATAAAGTAGAACAGTTAAATTAAATGGATTAAACCTATCGAATTCGAGGGGTTATTGTATTATATAAATGTTTAACTTAAAAAATAAATATATATATTATTTAAAAAGCATAATGGAAATGATAATATGGATTTAAGAAAGAGAATGTAAAAAGATAAGTAAAAAAATAAGAAAGGAAAACAAATGAATATATCACAAGAAAAAAGAGAAAAAATGCTAATGCTATTAAGTAAGATAAAAGAAGAAAAGAAAGAAGACAAAGATGTAGTAATTGCACTAAATGAAATAGAAAATGAAATAAAAAATATGAAATATGGACTTATGTGGGAAGAACATGAAGAAGAAGTAGACAAAGAACTTGAAAATAATATACCAATATTTAGTGAAGAAAAAGATAAAGAAATATTAGTAGATGAAAAAGGTAAGTTTAACTTCTTATTAGAAGGTGATAACTTACATAGTTTAAAACTATTACAAAGAACACATAAAGAAAAAATAGATATAATATATATTGATCCACCATATAATACAAAGAATAAGGATTTCATATATGATGATAATATGATAGGTGAAGATGATGGATATAGGCATAGTAAGTGGTTATCATTTATGCAAAGAAGATTAGAAATAGCAAAAGACTTATTAACAGATGATGGTGTTATATTCATATCAATAGATGATAATGAGCAAGCACAGTTAAAATTACTTTGTGATAATATATTTGGGGAGAGTAATTTTATTGCTAATTTTAAGTGGAATAAGACAGCAACACCTCCTTCACTTTCAAATAAAGTAAGAAACAAATATGAATACATTTTATGCTATGAAAAAATCAGAAACAATAAAGTATACAACGGCGGTGTTATAGAAGGCGGAGATATGCCACTATTAAATACAGGTAATAATGAAAGAACAATAAAGTTTAAGAAAGAATCTGTAAAATTTTTCTTTGATGGTAAAATTAAAAAAGGAAAACATAATAAAGTTGAAGTAATAGAAGATATTATTGTAGAAAATGGACAAGCAACAAATGATTTTGAATTAAAAGGTGAATTTAAATGGACTCAAAAAACAATAGATGAAGAAATAAAAAACGGAACAACATTTGTAATCAAAAGTAAAAACATATCACCAAGGTATATAAGAGAAGGAATAAGAATAAAAAAACCAGCAGACATTATATCTAAAATAGAATGCTTAGTTGATACGAATGAATTTGCCAAAAAGGAATTGGAGGAACTGGTACCAAATAATAATATGAGTTATCCAAAACCTAGTACCTTAATTAGATTTTTAGTAAGCCTTGTATCTAATAAAGATTCAATCATCCTAGATTTCTTTGCAGGATCAGGAACTACAGGACATGCTGTAGCTAAATTAAATGCAGAAGATGGAGGAAATAGAACATATATACTATGTACAAATAATGAAAATAATATATGCGAAGAAGTAACATACAAAAGATTATTAGGAATACAAAAAGAATTACCACATAACTTAAAATATTTTAAAACAGACTTCTTAGAAAAATCTAATGAAGAGTTATTATATGATTTAATGGAACATATGTATGAAATGATAGTACTTGAAAATGGATATTCTAAAGAAAGTAAGAAATATGCAGTAATATTAACAGATGAAGATATGGATGAATTAGAAGAACATATATTAGAGTATACAAACTTAGAGAGGATATATATGTCAAATGAAGTATTGCTTACATCAAAGCAAAATAATATACTTTCAAATTATGAGATAAAATATATACCACAATACTATTTTGATAATGAATTAAAAGAAATGGGAGAATTTTGGTAAAAATACAATGGGGGAAATATGGTAAACTTAAAGTTATTTGATTTTCAAGAAAAGGCAAGTATGAAACTAGTAGAAATTACTACATCACTTGAATCAAAACAAACTATACTAATGAAAGCACCAACAGGAGCAGGTAAAACAATTATACTAATCGACTATATAGACAAGTACATAAACAATATTAACAAAAATGTGTGCTTTGTTTGGTTATGTCCAGGAAAAGGTGACCTAGAAGAACAAAGCAGGGATAAGATGTTAAAGCTATCACCAGAAAAGAAAACACAAAACTTAAATGATGCACTACTACAAGGCTTTACACCAGGTACTACAACTTTTATTAACTGGGAGCTTGTAACTAAAAAAGGAAATACAGCAATTAGAGAAACTGAAAAGAAAAACCTATTTGAAAGAATAACAGAGGCACAACTAAAAGGAATAGAATTTGTAGTGATAATAGACGAGGAGCATCAAAATAATACATCAAAAGCAAATGATATAATTAATAGCTTTGTAGCAAAAAATATAATTAGAGTAAGTGCTACAGTAAAAGAAAATAGTAGATTTGAATATTTTGAAATACCAGAATCAGAAGTTATTGCATCAGGTTTAATTACTAAAGCAATATATGTAAACGAAGGATTGGAAAATAATGAAGTAATAGAAAGCGATGTAGATATATTATTAGATTTAGCAAGTAAGAAGCAAAAAGAAATAGAAAAAAGATATGAAAAGTTAGATAAAAATATAGTGCCACTAGTATTAATACAATTTCCTAATGCAAGACCAGATACAATAAAAGAAGTAGAAGAAAAACTAGAAAAATTAGGATACACATATGAAAATGGAACTGTTGCAAAATGGATGAGTAATGACAAACAAGGATTAGAAGATGCAATATCAGAAAATGATAATAGTACAAGATACCTACTTATGAAACAAGCAATATCTACTGGATGGGATTGCCCTAGAGCAAAAATACTTGTTAAACTACGTGAAGGAATGAGTGAACAATTTGAAATACAAACAGTAGGAAGAATAAGAAGGATGCCTGAAGCAAAACATTATGAAGAAGATATATTAGACTTTTCATATGTATATACATTTGATGAAAAATACAAAGAAGGATTACTTGCATCAATTGATAAGGCATATGAGATGAGAAGACTATTTTTGAAAGATGAAGCAAAAGATTTCACATTAAAAAAACAAAATAGGAACTTAGAATTTGTAGGAGTAGACGAAAGAGAAGTATTAGAAAAAATATATAACCACTATGCTAAAAAATATAATATTATTGCTAAAGCAATTGAGCGAAAAAATAATATGGTAAAACTTGAAGCAAGTGGATATAGTTTTGAAGCAGATATGATTAGAAATATTATACAAGGTAAATATGTAACTACAAAATCACTTGCAGAAGAAAAGAGTAATTATATAGTTACAAGACAAACAGTAAGTACAGATACACATGGCTTTCAATTACTACAAACAGTAGATGAACTTAAAAAAATATTAATGCTACCAAATAGATCGGTTAAGGTACTACTTGAAAGACTATTTAGAAAAAATATGGCATTAAAATACAAGATATTAGATTTAGAAGCAAATAACTTCTATGCTTTTGTAATTAATAATAAAGATATATTAAAAGAAGAATTTAGAGAAATTGTATCAGGTGATAATATACAAAATGAGATAATACTAGAAACTAAAACAACAAACTTTAATATACCAAGACAAGACTTCTTTAAATATGATACAAATGTAAAAGATGAAATACCATATGATAAAAATGCATATGAAAATTATACATCAGGATATGCTACATCACTTGTTAAAAGTACGTCAGAGATGCTATTTGAAAGCTATGTAGAAACAAGAGAGGATATATCTTGGGTATACAAAAATGGAGATACAGGGCAAAACTATTTTTCAATAGTCTATTTAGATCAATTTGCAAACCAATGGCTATTTTACCCTGATTATATAATTAAGAAAAATGATGGAACAACATGGATTGTTGAAACAAAAGGTGGAGAGTTTAAAGGACAAAGCAAAAATATTGATAGACAAGTTGGAAATAAGTTTGAAGCATTAAAACATTATGCAAATATACATAATATATGTTTTGGATTTGTAAGAGATAGGGATGGTAAGTTATATATAAATAATACAAAATACGAAGATGACATGAATGTAGAATATTGGAGACCAATAGATGAGATACTATAGTTTCTTGAAATGAAATGTTGATTTAGAATAAATGAAGAGGTAGCTTAAAAAATAATGTTACCTCTGCAATTTTTACGTAAAATAATTATTATTGTGTTAAAAAATAGTATAAATATGTAGTAATAGTAAATAAAGTTATTATTATTATATATATTAAAGATATATTGATAGAAATAAATAGCAAGAAATATTAAAAAAGGAGAAACAAGGATGAAAAAAAGAAAAGTAATAGTACCATTATTAATTATAGTATTATTAATAGTACTTATTAACACAGGTAATATTAAAAACAATCTGATTAAAGCAGATAGCAAAAACACTAAATTAGATGAACCACTACAATCACCATATACAAAAGAAGATTTTAATATAACAGAAAAAGGCACAGTAGTAGCATTAACAGGACTTAGTACTAGTGGTAAGACTAAACTTAAAAAGAATAATGGTGTTCTTGTATTAGATGGAAATGTTTTAGGTAATATAACAGAAATAAGTGGAGCAGCATTTAGAAGAGATAGGGGAATAACAACTTTAAAATTTGCTAACTTAGATAGTTTAGAAAAAATAGCTAAAAATTCATTTAATGGAGTTGGTATAACAGGTGAGTTGGATTTAAGTCCACTTAAAAATTTAAAAGAGCTAAATGGATTTGATAGCAACAAAATAACAAAAGTAAATCTTACAGGATTAAATAAATTAGAAACAATTAATGCATTTTCTAAAAATCAGATAGCTGGGGAATTGGATTTAAGTCCATTTGTAAACTTAAAAAACTTAAGTGGATTTGCTAGCAACCAAATATCAAAAATAAATTTTACAGGATTAAATAAATTGGAAACAATTAATGGATTTAGTAATAATCAAATAACTGAAATTGATTTTACAGGAACAGCTATAACAAAATTATCAGGATTTGAAAGAAATCAAATAAAAGATACAAGCTTTTTAAAAACAGCTTCTAAGTTAGAAGAAATAGGATATAAAGCATTTGCAGAAAATCCAATAGAAAAATTAAATTTTGAAGGATTAAATAATTTAACAAAACTAAATGGATTTGATAATTGTGGAATAACTGGAGAAGTAGACTTAACTTCATTAAAGAATCTAACTGAAATAGGATATGGAGCATTTGATAATAATAGTTCAAAAACTAAGAACGAAATAACAAGCGTTAATTTTAACGGATTAGATAAATTAACTAAACTATCAGGATTTAGAGGTAACAAGATAACAGATACAAGCTTTTTAAAGCCACTTAAAAATTTAACTGAAATAGCAATAGGAGCATTTGGTAATAATCAAATAACAAATTTAAATTTAGAAGGATTAGAAAATCTAGAAATATTAAATGGATTTAATGGTAATCATGATTTAAAGAAAATTGATTTAAATCTTCTTAAAAAATTAAAAGAAATAAATGTAAGTGTTTTAGATGGAATAACAGAAATAGACATACAAGACCGTAAATTTGATACTTTCACCGTTACATATAATCCAGATAAATATGGAGAGGATCGATTACCAAAAATAAGAGTACCATATAAAAAGGGAAAAGACTTCAAGTTTAAAAAATCAGATGGTGGAGCTAAATGGAAGGGTGAAATACTTGAAAAGAAAGAAAATATAATAGACCCGGTACAAGAGAAGTTAGACGAAACAAAAGCTAAATACGAAGAAGCAAAAAAACTATATGAAGAAAATAAAAATGAATTAAATGATATAAAAAGTAAGCTAATAGCATTAGGAAAAGATGAAACAGAAATTAATAATTGGCTAAAAGAAAAAGGATATACAGATAGAGAAGAAGAACTAAAAACTAAATATACAGACTTAGAAAATACAATACA
>CAUPPN010000053.1:0-7019 GCA_963513115.1 uncultured Eubacteriales bacterium
GTCATTTGCTCCAGCCCTTTTAAATATTATTTCATTTAATTTTGCTTCAAATGCCTGATTTGTATTTTCATTATTTATATTATTGTCTTCACTATTTGCATCGTTTTCATTAGAAGTATTATTTGTATTTAGTGATTTTGTATTCTGTGCATTTTGTGTATTTTTACTTTCTTTTTCCTTTTCTATTTCATCATTTTTAGTATTATCTGTATTTTCTGTTTTTGGCTTTTCTTCTTCTAGTTTTTTTGCTTCATCCTGATTTTCTTTTGTTTTTGTTTCTATTTTTGTGTCATTTTTATTATTTTCTATTGCATTTTCTTTGATGTCATCTAATTTTTCTTTTTCTTCTGTTTTTTGTGTTTTTTCTATTTTACTTGATTTTTCTGTTACTTCATTGTTTTCTTCAACAGCTAAAACAGTAGTATTTATAAAACACAAGGAAAATAAAAATATAATAAGTATTATTTTACTTATATTTTTATTGTACTTTTTTATACCATCCATACTCTTTCCCCTTACATATTATTTATTTTGCTTATTCTTATCATATAACATATATTTTTTATTGCAATAGTTTTTTTTAATTATAATATGAAAATATGTAATTATATAAAATATAATTACATATCATCTTTTTTCTCACCTATTTTTCTTTTTGCAATTTTGTAAAACTCTTCTAATATTTTTTCTTTTTGTGAATCATCTTGAATTTCAGATTCTAATTCTAATTTTTCATCTACTTTTTTATATCCTCTTTTTTTACTTGTAATTATTCCAGGTATATATAATAATATTATTAAAAATTTCATATATCCATTTTTAACTGTAGATAGATCAAGAGATTTACCTGTTATATATGTAAATAATATAAAATGTTTTATTACATATAATCTTTTTTCCTTAGATACATTAGTATAATCAAATTCTAATAATTCTTTAAAATAATAATAATATCCAAATGGGTTATTTTCAAATACTTTAGATATATTCATTGTATATCCATCAGGCCTATATTCGCAAAATTGTAATGTCTTATTAAAAGGAAATACTGAATATCTTTTATCTAATTCATGGTATAGTCTTGCTTCTGTCACAAATTTTTCACCATTTTCTAACTTATGCATATATTTTTTACGTATATCACTTACAAATACAATTGCTCTTTCGCCATCTATTTCTTCTTCCATCGTTAGGCTAAATATATTTGTACTTTTACCTGGTTCTTTAAACTCATCTCCTATTACTTTACCATCTAAATCTCTTTTCAAAAATAGGAATGCATATATATTTGGTATTAAAAAACAATTTTCTCTTATATGAAATAATGCGTCATTAGCCAGACAATCATCTGAATCCACATCCATCATAAATGTACCTGTTGCAAATGTTGTAAGTTTATTAATAGCTGCCATCTTTCCTGCATTTCTTTGATAAAAATATCTTATTGATAAATACTTATCTTGCAAAAATGAATCAACTACTTGTTTTGTATTATCTGTTGAACCATCATCCATAATTAGCCATTCTATTTTTTGATTAAATTTAGTGTTTTCAATCAAGCTCCTATATAATGTTGGAAGCAGATCCGCCCTATTATATGTGGCTGTAAGTATTGATATGTATGGCTTTTCATATTGTATATTATCATCTATCATTTTTAATAAGTCCTTTTCTGTCTAATTATCTATTAACCTAATAATACTATATATCTTGTTAGAATTCAAAACACTATAGCTTATTTCTGATTTCTTTTTCTTCTTTTTTTTCTTACCTTGTGTAAGTATCTTTTTTAATCCTTTGTATATAGCTTCTTCATTATTATCTAATATATATGAATTACTATAGTTTTGAGCAGCCTCTCTTGCAGCACTATCTGTAAGTATTATAGGTTTTCCTAATATTTTTGCCTCATCTAATACAATTCCATATCCTTCTGAATATGAAAGAAGGCAAAAGTAATCTCCTTTTTTAATATATGGATATGGGTTAATTCTAGAGCCTAATATTCTAAATGTTGCTTTTAGTCCCATATCTCTTGCTTTTTGTGTAAGCTTTTCTTTTAATGGTCCATCACCTACTATATATACTCTATGTAGTATTCCATCATCTAATAATCTTTTATGTACATTTAAAAATCTAAATAATGCTTTTTGTTCTACAAGCCTTGCTACAGTTACCAAGCTTTTTTCTTCTTCTGTTATTTCATAAGCAACATAACTTTGTGCTTTTTGTTTTATCCTATTTTCATCAATATAATTATATATAACCTGTTTTTTAGATGTATTATCTGGGAAGAATTTTTCAAAGCTTTCTTTTAATTCATTACTTACAAAAATAATGTCATCATATTTACTATAATTTATCTTATCTTGTATTATCTTTATTGTCCTATAATTATTTGTTTCATAAAAATTTGATATGTCAGAATGTAGCCACGCTATTTTTTTAGCAAATGAAGGATTTGCAAACATTCTAGTTACAGGCCCTTCTAAAAATGCTATTTCAACATCATATATATCTTTTATCTGTATTGTATATATTATATTTTTAAACAAATTAAAAAATAATATATTAAATTTTTGTCTAAATTTTCCATATTCACTTTGTTCTTTTTTAAACAATGATTTTAAGCTTACATTACTTCCTATAAGCTCTTTTTCTAAAGTTCCATTTCCATATATTGTATATATTGTAATATCATATATATCTTGCATCTCTTTTGCTATATCTACTAATACTCTTTCTGCTCCACCTATTGTTAAACTAGTTATTGCAAATACAACTTTTCTATGTTTTCTTACTCTTGCCTTTGTAGTAAGCTTTGTTTTATTAATTGGATCATCATTTAATAATCTATCAAAATCAGTTACATCATTTTTCTTTTTGTATGCAACAGGATCAATATCATAGTCCCTATTGTGTATTAACCTATCTAATGCAGTAAGTGACATTGTATATATAATTGTTATATTAATTAAATTAAATCCTTTTAAATTTGTAACTAAAAAATATGTAAGAAGGAATATATATGCTAAGTATCTCTTATCTATCTTATTCCTTTTTCTTATACCAACAATTGACATTATGATTATTAAGGCAATATTTATTAAACTAAATATATTTGTATATTCAGTTAAAGATGGCATTTTAGAGCTTTCTACAATATATTTTATTTGTTTATCTATAGTTAGTATGTTTCCTTTTATTAAAATGTATATTACTAAAATAGCATTTAAAGCTATTAGTATTGAAGGTACAATATTGTTTTTTATATTAATTTCAATTAGTTTACCTTTAGTATACTCATTTGCATTATACCTATCTAATGTTTTGTCTATTACTCTACCCGTCTTTTTTTCTTTGTTTGTGTATAGGCTTTTACCATAGGAAAAATCTCTTCTTTTAAGAATTCTAATAATTAAAAAGTATATTGTTGCAAGTACTATAGAAAGTAAAAAAGGAATTGGTGATATTACAGAATTTAAAAATACCTCTGATACTATATATAGTATAATTGTTGCAATAGATATGTATTTAAAATCCTTATTATCTAAAAGATCCATTGCAAATATTATTGCCATAACATGTATTGAAGAAAGGTCTGCATATATTCCTAAAAGTTTAAGTGAAAGTGCAAATAGTCCTATAGATATATATACTTTTTTAAGCCTCTTATTACTTCTTCTAAAAAATGTTCTAAATATAATATATGACATTAATATTTCATTTATAATTTTTAAATCCGCTTTTTTAAGTACAGTTAATATAGTTGATATAACTATAACCAAGCATATAATTATCATATTTATATTTATTTTATTTTTGATATTTTTAAAAAAGCTATTTGTGTTTTCATAGTTTTTGTTTTTTTCACAATTTTTATTTTTTTCATCATTTTCATGATTTTCTGCATCATTTATAAATTTCTTTTTATTTAATAACAAACTAAACATTATTAAAAGAAAAACTCCTATTACTATATCAAAAACTGTATTTTGTATATTTATCATTTTGTTAATATCAATTTTTAATATATCTCTATTATTTTTAAGCAAAAATACCTACTAATAATATATATATTATAGTAAATAGGTAAAACATATTATTTATTGTATATTTTTTTACATCATGTCTATCTTTTTTATTTACATTACATTTATTATTTTTTTTATCACCCATTTTTCACCTAACAACAAGTAATTTAATTTACTTATATAATTTAATTTATTTTATCATATTTATATATTTTTTACTATAGTATACCTATTACATAAAAAATAACTTTAAAAGTATATTACTTCTAAAGTTATTTGATCCATATATTTAATCTTTTTTATATTTTTTATCTTTTTTTTCTTTAATTATTTTTTATCCAATTTAAATGTAAATGGTAATAAATCTTTTATCTTGTATTCTTTAATATATTCTTCTTCAACTGCATATATTTTAAAATCATCTGATACAAATTCTGAAATAAATTGTCTACAACTTCCACATGGTACAATTGGTTCTAATTGTTTTTTGTCTTTTTTTCTTGCCGCTATTATAATATATTCAAAATCTTTTTCACCATTTGATATTGCATTTACAAATGCAGATTTTTCTGCACATATACTTATTATTCCAGCATTTTCCACATTTACTCCTGGATATAGTTTTCCTGATTTTGTTTTAAGTATTGCAGCAACTTTCAAATTACTATATGGACTATAGCTATTGTCTATTATTGTTTTTAACAATTTTATCTCATTTCTTATCATTTTCTTACCTCTATCTTTTGTATGTTTTCTTTTATTTCTTCTTGTCTATTATTTCCTCTTTATTGCTATTATCTTTTGCTTTTTTTCTATCATAATCTTTTAAATAATATTTTAAAAAATATTTTAAATAAAATCTTTTAATTGAATTTCTAGTTCCTTCTAATAATATATTAGCATATATACATCCATTATACACGTTATTCATAAATTTCTCATATCTTGTTTCGATTTCTTTATTTTCATGTAATAATTCTTTTTTAGAAACTATTTCTTTAGCTTTTTCTAATAGTCCTACTGCATAATATTGCATATAGTGCTGGTATGTATCATATGTAATTTCTTCTTTTGCTAAATATATTTTTCCGTTTTTATCATTTTTCTTAAATGATTTCCAAACATCTTCTGCTTTTTTAATTGTTTTTTCAGGATCAGTTGTATTTGTTATACTACCTTCAACCTCATAATAATTATATATGTAATCATTATTTGTAGCAAAGGTTTTAGCAAATATCATAACATTTGGTATTAAATCATAATCTTCATGATATATTTTTTCAGTAAAAGAAAATCCTCTTTCATTATAGTAGCTATTTTTAATTATATACATTTGTGCAAGTACGAATAATGGATCAGAAAATGCTATCTTGCAAAATGCTTTTTGTCCACTTGTTTGCTTTAAAAATATTTTCTTTGATCTAGATATTTCTTTTTCATCTTTATCTTTTTTAATTAGATTAATTTTGTATATATCTGGAAAATCATATTTTTTCAAACCATCATATATCTTTTCTATATAATCATTTGCAATTGTATCATCTGAATCTAAAAAGCAAAAATACTTTGTTTTAACTTGCTTTTGTCCAGCATTCCTTGCACTAGATAATCCTCCATTTTCTTTAGATATTACATTTAAAGAAATATTATTTTCTTCAAACTTTTTCATATATTCATTTATCTTATCTAATGTATTATCTTTAGATCCATCGTTTACTATTATTACATCAAAATCTTTAACAGTTTGATCTAAAATACTATCCATACATTTTGCAATGTTTTTTTCTTCATTGTATGCCGCTATAATTATTGTTAATAATTTTTCCATATATACCTTCCATATTTTTACTAATATTCACTTAGAAAATCATAATACTTACCATCTTTTTTGTATCCAAGTACCATATCTAAATTAACATTTTCTGTTGCTCTAAATATCTTTTTTTCAACATCCGAATCTTTTTCTTTTAATGACCTAATTAATGCTTTCATTTTTTCTCTTGCGTCTTCTATTTCAATATTATTAGCCTCCCTATAGTCTTGTATAGGGCAGTTACAGTGTAAGAATTCTAAGCCATTTGCCTTTGCCCAACTTTTTATTCTTTCTTCATCTACAAAATATAATGGTCTAATTAATTCCATTATTGTATGATTTGTACTTCTAACTTTTGGCATCATTGTTTTAAATTGTCCACTATATAGTATATTAATCATAGTTGTTGTAGTAACATCTGTAAAATGATGTCCTAATGCTATCTTGTTACATCCTAGTTTTTCTGCTATTTCGTAAAGAGAACCTCTTCTCATTCTTGCACATAGATAACATCCGCCCCTATCTTTGCTTTGTGCTATCTTAAATATTCTTGTCTTAAACGTTTTAATAGGTATTTCCATATGTTTTGCATTATCTAAGATTTTTTCCATATCTTCTTCTTTAAATCCTGGATCCATGCATATGAACTCTAAATCAAATTTCTTATTTCCATGTTTTTGTATTTCTTGCATACATTTTGCAAGTAGGAATGAATCTTTACCACCTGATATACAAACTGCAATCTTATCTCCTTCTTTTATTAATTCATATTCATCTAGTGCTTTATTGAATTTTCTAAATATCTCTTTTCTATATTCTTTTATTATGCTTCTTTCTATTTCCTTATTGCTTTTTCTTTCCATTACCTTTTTATTCCTACTATGTAATATACTATATTTGCCCAAATCTTATTATAATATTTAATAATTAAATCTTTAAATTTCCATTTAATCTTAAAAAACTTACTTTTACTATAATCTGGTGCTATTGTTTCTACAACATTTTTAACATCTGTAAATCCCGCATCATATTTTTCTTTGTTTCTTGATCTTGCAAGTCTACTCATAAATGTACCATAACTATATCTTGCTATTGTATAGTCTAATATATCCTTATATTCATCATATAGTCCATTTAAAATATACCATTCTGTCATCATATACATACTATCT
>CAUPPN010000054.1:0-7002 GCA_963513115.1 uncultured Eubacteriales bacterium
TGAAGAATTCAGTGATGATGTTGAAAAAGGATATGTAATAAAACAGATACCACCATTTCAACCAAATTATAAGATAAAAACAGGAACAAAAATAAAGGTATTTATTAGTAAAGGACCAGAACTTGTTAAATTACCTGAAGACATGGAAAAAATGTCAAAAGATGAATTAACAAAAGAGTTAGAAAAATTAGAAGTTAAATATGAAATAGAAGAAGAATTCTCAGAAGAAATAGAAGCTGGAAAAATAATTAAAGTTGAATATGAAGCAAATAATGAAAATATGATGCCAAAGAAAAATAAGGTAATTATTAAAGTAAGTAAAGGAACTTCAAGAAAAGATGTTAAAATACCAGTAGTTGCAGATAGAAATGAAGCAGATGTTAAAAAAGAACTTAAAGCATTAGGATTAAATGTTAAAGAAGAAAAAGTAGTATATGAAACAGTATCAGATGGAGTTGTAACTGCAATTGATCCAACACCAGGAACTACAGTAAAAGAAAAAGATACAGTTACTATATTTGTAAATAGATTACCTGTATTATTAAAAGGAACTGTAAAAATAGATGTTTCATCATATATTAAAGATGAAGACAAGGTATTAAAAAGACAAGTACCAGTAGTAGTTAACTTTAGCGGTGATGAAGTATTAAATAAGAAAATAGATACAGATGAAACAGCAAAAGAAGTATTAATATCAGGTTATGGTGTAGGAAGACTTAGTGTATACATTGATGGAGAAAAAGTTTCAGATCAAAATGTAGACTTAAATAAGACAAAAGATATTACAATCAAAAATAAGTAATTGAAAAATAAAAAAATATAGAAAAAAAGATAATAGAAAGAATAAATAAAGTATGGAAGATAACAATAATAATATTACAAAAGAGGAAAAACCATTTTTTGAATTACTACATGTAGATAAGCAAACAGGAGCAAGAAGAGGTGTAATACATACAAGGCATGGAGATATACAGACACCTATATTTATGCCAGTAGGAACAATTGCAAATGTAAAAGGTATAAGAGAAGAAGAACTTAAGGAAATAGGTGCACAAATAATACTTTCTAATACATATCATTTGAATTTAAGGCCAACATCTGAAGTTGTAAAAGAATTTGGTGGACTACATAAGTTTATGAATTGGGATAGGCCAATTCTTACAGATAGTGGTGGATTTCAAGTATTTAGTTTAGCTAAGATAAGAGATATAAAAGAAGAAGGGGTAACTTTTAGATCACATATTGATGGAAGAAAATTATTTATGTCTCCAGAAGATAGTATTAGAATACAAGAAAATTTAGGTGCAGATATTATAATGTCATTTGATGAATGTATACCATATCCTGCAGACTATGAATATTCTAAAAAATCTACTGAAAGAACTATTAGATGGGCTAAAAGAGGAAAAGAGGCACATAAAAAAGAAGGCCAATTCCTTTTCGGTATAGTTCAAGGAGGAATGTATAAGGATTTAAGAAAAATGTGTGTAGAAGAACTTACAAAACTAGATTTTCCTGGATATAGTATAGGAGGATTAAGTGTAGGTGAACCACATTCACTAATGAAAGAAATGCTTGAATATACAACTAAATTATTACCAGAAAACAAACCTAGATACAATATGGGAATTGGAACACCAGACTATATATTTGACTCAGTACTTGCAGGTGTTGATATGTTTGATTGTGTATACCCAACTAGAATTGCAAGACATGGACAAGCAATTACATCACATGGAAAAGTAACAATAAGAAATGCTAAATATAAATTGGATAAAGGACCGCTAGATGAAGAATGTGATTGCTTTGTTTGTAAAAATTATACAAGAGGATACTTAAGACATTTAATTAGCTGTAATGAAATATTAGGAATGAGACTTGTCTCATATCACAATTTATATTTCTTATCTAAGTTAACAGAAAGGATAAGAAAGGAAATAGAAAATGATAATTTATTAAATTTCAGAAATGAGTTTTATAAAAAATATGGTTTAGATTTGGAGGAATGATTTGGAAGAAAAAAAACAGGATCAAAAGGTAGCATTAGGTAGGAAAATTACTAAGATAATGACAATTAATACAATATTAATAATACTTTTAATATTATTAATAGTTTTTATTAAATATGCTGATAGTAAAAAAAATAAGATTGTATTTAATGGAAAGGAATTACCACAAAGTACATTAAGTATGGTACAAAAAAAAGATAATGTAGAATATATAATTCTTGATGATTTCATAAGAAATACAAATACAAAAATGTATTCATTATATAATAGAGAATATTCAGAGGATAAATCTACAAAACATGAAGAAGATTCTAAGAAATTTTATATAGATACTGTATATGAAGCAGTACAATTTGATAGTAAGTCAGATTTATATACAAAATATATAAAATATGATCACTTAGATAGAAAACTTAATGAAAAAGGTGAATTTATCCTTACAAAAGAAGAAGAACAAAAAGGTGAAAAAGAGGTTCCAAAAAGAGAACTTACTAAAATGGATAAAATAATATTAAATCAAGAACAGTTTAAATTAAAAAATCCAGTACAAGAAATTAATGGAAAATTAGCTCTTTCATTAGATGATGCAAAATATGCTTTTAATGTTAGATTTGATAAAAGCAAAGATGGTAAAATACTTAAAATATATACAATAGACTTTTTAGAGCAACAAATAGCAAGATCACTTGGAAAATATAGTATAGACTCTAATTACCAAAATAGAAGATCAATAATTGATGGATATGCATTTTTAGCAGATAATCAATCTAAAGAAAGAGGCGTATTTCAAGTAAATGGTGGAGCTATTTCTAATAATGTTATACCAATAAAATATGATGATGTACGTTATGCACAAAATAATAGTAATGTATATTGTATGCAAAACACTCTTATTGAACTTAAGAACTTAGAAAATGGAAAAACTGTAATTAAAGCAGGAGAATATGCTTCAATAAGCGTATATTCACAAGAAAAACAACTATATCTAGTTTCAGATAGAACTAAAAAATATGGTTTAGTAGGAATAGATGGACAAATAGTTATACCAACAGATTTTGATATAATTGGATATGATACAAGCTTTTATCCAAGTGAAAGTGAAGATGCTGGAAAGATATTATTTGGTAATTTAATACCAGTATTTAAAGATAATAGATGGGGATTCTATTATGCAGATAGTAATAAAGAAGTACTAATTGGACAAAAATTGATAGGACTTGGTTGCAAGAAAATGGAATATGTTGAACCAGGTAATGGCTATCAAGAAAAAAATGAAATTGAATTGCCTAAGGAAATTGTAGAAAAACTAGATAAGATAGGATTTAAATTACAAAGTAATAAGATAGATAAGCAAGTTGCCTTTGCAAGAGGATTTACTACAAATAAGTCAGATATTGAACAAGGTGAAAGTGTGTTTACTATACCAGAAAGTGCAAATAATGGATATGCAGGAGTTGTAGTAAGAACAGAAGAAGGATTATATGGAATAATATCAAGTAATGCTAAGAAAACTGGAGAGTTTGTTTTACCACCAAACTTTGATAGAATATATATGCTAATGCAAAATGGTGAAGCTAAATATTATGCACAAAGTGGATCAAGCACAGTAGAATTAAATAGACAAAATAGCAATGGAAGTGATAGTAGAAATACAGAAACAACTGTACCTAGAAGAAAAAACACTGCTGTACCAATTACAGATAATGAAAATACAAATCAGGAACAAAATATAACTTCAAATCAAAATCAAAATACAAATCAAAACATAAATCAAAATACAAATATAACTTCAAATCAAAATATGAATACAAATGATAACCAAAATGGAGTTAATATAACTTCTGCAAGTAATTAAAATATAATAAAACAATATAATAAAATAACAGTAATAAAATGGAAAAAAGGTAAATAATAATACAATAAAAAGTGAAAATACATATATATATATAAGAATATAAATATAATTAGGTAAATTTAAGTAAAATTACTTTAACAAAATATATTACTAGTATGGAAGGAATTAAAATGTCTAAAAAAATTAACAAGAAAAAAAAGAAAGTTAAAAATATATTAAAAGAAGAAAAGCTAGAAAACAAAACTAAAATAATTGATAATGTAGAAGCAAAAGAAATGAAAGAAAATAATGAAATAACTACAAATGAAAATGTTAAAAAAGAAGTTGAAGAAATTAAAGAAAAAGTACAAGAAAAGAAAAAGATTAGAAGCAAAAAAAGAAATTTTAAAAGTATAATATCTTTAATAATATTAATTTTAATTATGCTACTTTTAATAATACTTGGTGTATTTGGAATATATTCTGATTTTGGAACAGAAATTGCATCAAAAATGCCTGCATACAAGTATTCAGATATTTTTACACCATATGATGAGTATGTACTTACTCCATCTGCTAGTGTAATGGAAACAGATGCATATGTAGACAAAGATGGAAAAACAGTAAGAAGAGTACCACAAAAAGATGCATTAGGTGATGTAGAACTTTCTAAGGATAACGAAGAAAATAAAAAGAAAGAAGAAGAAAAGCCAGAACAAATAACACCTGATGAAGAAGTTAAAGAATATAAAATAGAAAAAAGAAAGATAGCAGATAACCCTGAAGAGGTGTTAACAGAAGATAATTATAAGATATCTAAAAATATGATTGAAGGATATTTGAAGGCTGCTAACATATCAGAATATAAAATTAAAGAAAATGAAAAAACAGGACAAATAATTGTATCTGTACCAGAGACTAAAAAAATTGCAAATTTAACATCTGATCCAATTACAGATGAAACATCTGATACACAAAGAGCTAAAAGTGTTGAAAGTATATTAAGTACAACAGGAAGCTTTGAAGTTAAAGATAGTATAACAGGAAAAGTATATTTAACAGAAAAAAATATTAAGGAAGCTAAGGCAAATATTTATCAAGGATATGGTGTAATACTTGATGTAAAATTAAATGATGAAGGTAAAAAAATACTTTCAGATGTTTCAAGAAAATATGTGCAAGAAGAAAAAGATGGAAAGAAATATGAGAAAAAGGCAACAGTAACAGTTGCTGGAATGGAACTTGTTAAAGCTACTTTTGCAGAACCAATGGATGAAGGATTAATGCAAATTAATTTAGGAAATGGATATGGAAAAAACAAAGATGTAATAACTGCAATATATGGTGAAGCTAAGAGATTAGAAAATGCTTTGAAAGTTGGAAAAACACCAATAAAATATAATGTGGAACAAAAAACAAGTGGAATAAAAGAAAATATTAATTACAAAAATGCTAAAATAATATTAATAGCAATACTTGCAGTAATGTTAATACTTGCACTTTCATTAGTGTTTAAATATGGATTAAAAGGACTTTATGCAATGCTTGTTAATATATCATTTGTAGTAGTATTACTTCTTGCAATTAGATATACTGATGTTGTAGTTACAATACCTAGTTTAGTCTCAGTAGTTGTAGCATATATATTAGAATATGTAATATTACTAAAATATTTACAAAATACTAAAGAAAATGATTATGAAATAGCAGATGAAGTAGTTGATACATTAAAATATACTTTCATATTAATAATATCATCAATAACACTAAGCTTTTCACATAATATATTATTATCATCATTTGCAATGACACTGTTTATAGCAATAATACTATTATTTACACATAACTATATATTTGTTAAAAATATGAAAAAGAAAGATTAAAGGAGAGACAGATGAAAGAAGAAAGTAATAGAAAATACAAAATTAAAAATATAATTATACAAATACTAATTCTTTTAATTATATTTGGAACAGTATATATGATACAAAATGCTATAACTAAAAAGGAAAGAGAAGGAAACTACTACAGTGTAGTTGCAACTTTTACTAATGCACAAGAAAAAGATAAGGTATTAGAAAAAATAGCAAAAGATGATAGGAAATATGATTTAGTAGATGTAGGATTATTTAAAAAAGAGTACATGATATATGATGGAAAAGAAATAACTGAAGAAGAAGCACATAGCATGGAAGAAAAGCTAAAAGAATTAGATGAAAAAGTACATTTAGGAAAACCTATATACCACCCAATGCCTAAAAAAGGTGTAAATATGAAAGAAAATATATTATACTTAGTTGTAATAATTGCAGTTACTATATTATCTATGAATGTATTTGAAAAGGATGATAGTGTAGAAAAATAATAACTAAAAAAGAAAGAAGAAAAACTAAAAAAAGAGAAAAACAATAACAAACAAGAAGAAGTGGAAGAAAAATCCACTTCTTTTTTTAATGAAAATATATAACAAATTATTAAAAATTATACTTAAAATTAAATAAATATTTTATTAATTATATTTATTTAATATAGTATATATATAAAATATTTATAAATATTTTAAGAAAGGGTAATTGTGTATAAATATGAAAAATAAAAATAAGAGATTAGTTATTGCTTTAATATTATCAATAATAATATTTGCATTAATTATTAGTGTAAGCAATAAAGAATTAAATATACAAGGAATAAATAATAAGCAACAAGCCGTACAATTAAATGAGGAGTATACTAAAGAAGATTTTGTTTTTGATGAAACAGGTAAAATACTTAATGGCTTTTCAGATAAAGGAAAAGAAAAGTATGTTAGAAATGGTTATAAGCTTATTTTAGATGGTAATGTATTAGGTAATATAGAAGAAATAGGTGATAGGGCTTTTATTTCAGATGATACAGGAAAAGAAGAAGATTATGAAAAAAGCTTAAAAGAATTAGAATTTCGAAATTTAGAAAGCTTAAAAGTAATTGGAAGCAATTCTTTTTCATATCATAGTCTTAAATATTTAGATTTAAGTCCATTAAAGAATTTAGAAAAAACAGGTGAAGGAGTCTTTTATGGAAATTCTTTTGCTTATACGGAATTAAAAAAGAAAATGAAAATAAATTTTAGTGGATTGGATAATTTAAAAGAAATAGGTGCATTATCTTTTTCAATGTGTG
>CAUPPN010000055.1:0-6853 GCA_963513115.1 uncultured Eubacteriales bacterium
AATACTAGAATGCAAACATTTATTAAATACTCAATATATCCTATACATGCAATAATAATATTTATAATGAGGATGCTATTATTTACTTAAATAATTACTTAAAATAATTATTAAAAAAACAAAAGTAATACATAAACATGTAATAACAACGCAAAACTATATGAATAGTAAAGCGTTGTTTTTTTCTTTAATTTGTAATATAATAGTTATGTAGACAGCTGATACACTTAAGTAAATTTACGAGTGAAGGAGGATATTATTACAAAGGAAGTTAAATCATGTGACTATGATATAGAAGTCGCTTTAAAAAAATTTGAGATGGCAAACGATGGAGTAACTATAGAAGAACATTCTATACTTGGTTATGTAATATTTACAGATGTTGTTCCAACATCATTGTTGTATCCAGAAGGCTGGTATTTTAATTCAGGATTATTTACAAATAAAAATAATTATAATGAAGATACATACCAAGAAATTGTTTTTTTAACTACAAATGGTGAATTTTGGGCTAGAAAAATTTCAGAAGATTAGATATTGGAAAAAGAGATCTAAAATAGGTCTCTTTTTTATTTGAATATAAATATACTTTATATTAATTTTATTAGCTGAATATATACTAAATTACTAGAATAATAATCCAAGGTATAGTAAATAATAATTGACTTAATATACAATGTATAATAAAATATTAATACATGAATAATTATTACGTTACTAATACAAAGGAGAGTTTATGGATAGTAATGAAATTGAAATTAGAAAAAAACTAAAAAAATATAATCAAGAACATCTATTGGCAAATTACGATAATTTAGATGAAGAAGGAAAATTAAAATTATTAGAACAAATAGAAAAAATTGACTTTGAACAAATGAAAAAATTATACAATCAAGCGATAAGTGAAGTTGATTTTGAAAATATTGAGATAGAACCAGTAGACTATGTTGATAAATCAAAGATGACTAATTCTGAAAAAGAACAATATCTAGAAAAAGGAATTGAATCAATAAAAGATAAGGAGCTAGCAGTAGTTACTATGGCAGGAGGTCAAGGAACTAGACTTGGACATCCTGGACCAAAAGGTACATATATATTAAAAGATGGTAAATCAATATTTGAGTTATTATGTGATCATTTAAAAGATGCAGTTAGAAAATATAATACATTTGTTAATTGGTATATAATGACAAGTGAAGCAAATTATCATGATACTGTGCAATTTTTTGAGGATAATAATTACTTTGATTACCCAAAAAATTATGTGTTTTTCTTTAAACAAGGGCAATTACACATGGTTGATGAACAAGGTAAAATACTCTTAGATGAAGAAGGATTTGTAAAACTTGCAGCAGATGGGCATGGTGGAACACTTAATGCACTAAAAACAACAGGTATTTTAGATGAAATGAAAAAGAAAGGCCATAAGTGGATTTTCATATCTGGTGTTGATAATGTTTTGGCAAATCTTGTAGACCCATTATTATTAGGATATGCAATAGCTACTAAATCAGATATAGCAGTTAAATCTGTAGAAAAAACAGACCCAAAAGAAAAAGTTGGAGTATTCTGCAAGAAAAATGGAAAAATTGGTGTTATTGAATACACTGAAATTACTAAAGAAATGGCAAATATGAGAGATGATTATGGTTCTTTAGTATATGGTGATTCAAATGCGTTACTACACTTATTTAATATAGATTCATTAGATGATATATGTGAAAAGAAATTACCATATCATACTGCACATAAAAAATCTAATTATATGAATGAAAAAGGTGAAGTAGTTAAATCAGAAAAACCAAATGCTTACAAATTTGAATCGTTCATATTTGATTCATTTGAGATGGTACCAAACGTTTCTATATTAAGAGTAAAAAGAGAAGAAGAATTTGCACCACTTAAAAATGCAGAAGGGTCAGATAGTCCGGAAACAGCAAGAAAATTATATACAGATTATATGATAAATACTAAAGCTAAAGAAAATTATGAAAAATGGATGACTGATAAAACTTTTGATGATGAAACAAAAAAAGAATTAGCTTCAATTTCTAGTAATAAGTTAGAAATAAGAGACAGATTCTATAAAGAATTAGACTTTGGAACAGCAGGTCTAAGAGGTGTAATGGGCGCTGGTACAAATAGGATGAATAAATACACAGTAACTAAAGCAACACAAGGACTTGCAAACTATATTAAATTAAAAGGAATAGAAGATGACGGTGTTGTAATAGGATATGATACAAGAAATCATTCTAGAGAATTCGCAGAGTATACAGCATTATGCTTAAATGCAAATGGAATAAGAACATATCTATTTGATAAAGAATATCCAGTTCCTATGGTATCATATGCAACTAGAATACTTAAAGCTGCAAATGGTATTATGATTACAGCAAGTCATAACCCACCTGAATATAATGGATACAAAGTATATGGAAGTGATGGAGCACAAATTTCTGCACCAGTAGATAAAGAAATTATTGAAGAAGTTAGAAAAATTAAAAAATATTCTGACATTGAAATGATGGATAAAGAAAAAGCTATGCAAAAAAAATATTACCAAGTAATAGGTGAAGCATTAGAAAAAAGATTCTTAAAAGAAATAATGTCAAAAGAAATATTAAATGATGAAAAAATACAAGAAGTAAAAAAGAACATGAAGGTTATATATACACCACTTCACGGAACAGGAAGAGGACCTGTACAGCATATACTTGAAAAACAAGGATATGATAATATATATGTTGTTCCAGAGCAAGAATTACCAAATGGTAACTTCCCAACTGTTGAATTTCCAAATCCTGAATATGCAGAGACATTTGAACTTTCAAAAAAATATGCAGACGAAATAGGTGCAAATCTTTGTGTGGCAACAGACCCAGATGCAGATAGACTAGGAGCAATGGTAAGAGATAGTGAAGGAAATTTTGTACATTTAACAGGAAACGAAGTTGCTGCAATACTTATTGAATATATACTTTCAATGAAGAGTAAAAAAGGTGAACTACCAAAAAATGGAGCAATAATTTCCACAATTGTTTCAACAGACTTAACTAAAGCAATAGCTAAAAAATATAATGTTAAATACTTTGAAACACTTACAGGATTTAAATATATAGGAAAACATATACGTGAATTTAAAGAAGATAATTCATATGAATTTCTATTTGGATATGAAGAAAGCTATGGTTACCTATATGGAACACATGCAAGAGATAAAGATAGTATAGCAGCTGTATCATTATTATTAGAATGTGCTGCATATTATAGTATGAAAAATATGACATTATTAGATCAATTAGAAAAAATATATAAGAAGTACGGATATTATATTGGAAATACAATAACTACAACTATGAAGGGTGAAGCGGGCGAAATTGCAATAAAACAATTAATGGAAAAAATGAGATCAAATATTCCTGAAAGTATATTAGGAATAAAGGTTGTTAAATACTATGATTACAAACTAGAAAAAGTTAAAGACATGTTAAATGGAACTGAAGAAAAAACATCTTTACCAAATTCAAATGTAATATATTTAGAATTAGAAGATGGAACATGGATTGCAATAAGACCATCTGGAACAGAACCTAAAATTAAATTATATTTAGAAACAAATTCAAAAGATAAAAAAGAAGCAGAAGAAAAGCTAAGTAAATTAGAAGAATATGTAAGAAAAATAACATTAACTTCTGAAACAAAAACTAATAAGTACAATTTAAAAAGAAATCTTAAGAAATAATAGTTATTAAAAATAATTAGTTAATGATTATAATAATAAATGAATTAAATATAAATAGGGAAAATATTCCCTATTTTTTATTTGCAGATATTATATATGGAGAATATATTTGGATATTGGACAATATATTTTGCAAAAATGTAAGCTATAATATATAATATATACAGATTAATATTTAATCGAGTAATTACATTGATCATAATTGATTATAGTAACTGTTAAAAAAAGAGGTGAAAAGCCATGAAAAAAGAAAAAATTGTACTTGCTCTAGTTGGAGCAACAGGACTTGTAGGTAGTACTGCAGTAAAAGTATTAGAAGAAAGGAAACTTGATATATCAGATTATATTTTTTTCTCAAGTAAAAAATCAGCTAATAGTAAGATTAAATTTATGGGAAAAGAATATATAGTAAAAGAGTTAAATGAAGAAAACTTATTAAATAATGGTATTACACATGCTATTTTTTGTGCAGGTGGTGCTGTAAGTGAAAAATTTATTCCTATAGCAAAAGAAAATGGAATAATATGTGTAGACAATAGTAGTAAGTTTAGAATGACAGAAGGAGTACCGCTAGTTGTAACTAGGGTAAACAAAGAAGAAATTTCAAAAAATTCTGGAATTATTGCAAATCCAAATTGCTCAACAATACAAGCAATGTTACCATTAAATATAATTGATAAATTATTTAAAATCAAAAGAATAAATGTAACATCATTCCAAGCTGCATCAGGAGCAGGATTAAAAGGAATAAATGGATTAAAAGCAAGTATTAAAGGTGAAGAAAATGATGCTTTTTCTAGAAATTTAGCTAAAAATGTAATACCACAAATAGGTGGATTTTCTGAAAGTGGATATTCTGAAGAAGAAGAAAAAATAATGAATGAATCAGCTAAAATATTAGGAATAAAAAAAGGAATAGTAACTGCAACAACAGTAAGAGTTCCAGTATTAAATTCACACAGTGAAGCAATTAATGTTGAAACATTTAAAAAGATAGACTTAGATAAGTTAAGAAAAGCATTTGAAAATCAAGAAGGAATTATACTTATGGATGATCCTAATAATAATGTTTTTCCAGTAGCAGAAGATGCAAATGGTCAAGATGATGTCTTAGTTGGAAGATTAAGATTAGATCATTCTACAGAAAATGCATTAAACTTCTGGTGTGTAGCAGATAATGTTAGAAGAGGTGCTGCAACAAATGCTGTAGAAATATTAGAAGAATTATTAAAAGAAAAATAATTTAAGAAAGTGATGATAAATATCATCACTTTTTATTATATTTACTATATATGAAATATATGAAAAAATAATAATTATAATAATCATAATCATCATAATCATAATAACAATAATTTAAATTAAAATCTTAATTAATATATATGCTATTACTAAAATAAATATTTGAATTTCTTATTTCTTATTTATAAAACTTTTAAATAAAAAATATATTGTATATAATTATATTTAATTAAAATATATAATATAATACAATTATGAATTGGAGAAAGCATGAAAAAGATAGAAAAAATAGACTTTTATAGTAATGAGGTTATGAGTGTATACAATTTAAATGATAATATTAGATATCAACTTAAAATATTAGACTCATTAGATCCATTTACAAGAAAACATTCTGAAAATGTTGGTATACTTTCTGGTAGAATATGTGAAAAACTTAATATGGATGAAGGATTTACAATATATTGTACTATATGCGGATTCTTACATGATATTGGTAAAGTATTTATTCCACCAAGCATACTCCAAAAAAAAGGTAAGCTTACTGATGAAGAATATGAAACAATGAAAACACATACTTTAATTGGATATAAAATGTGCCATAATGATCTTAATTTGAGACCATATGAAGCCGGCCCACTATATCATCATGAAGCACTAGATGGTACAGGTTATCCTCAAGGACTTATTGGAAATGAAATAGTATATGAAGGACAAATAATAAGAGTTGCAGATGAATTTGATGCAATATCTTCTGTAAGACAATACAAGACACATATTGGTACATTGGATACATTAAAAATACTTATAGAAAATACAAGACCTACAAAAAATAGTAAAAAAGAAGGATTTTTTTCAAAGAGAGTAGGAAAAAATAATAGAGAAATAGTAAGGGCATTAATCAAGGTTATAATAGAAGATGTTGAAATGGAAATATATAGAAGAGAAGAATATATAGAGTATATGCAAAAAGAAAGAAATAGATATAAACTTGCTATGAAATATTATTCAAGATATGAAATGGAAAAGGATGAAGAAACTAAAAAATATTTAGCAGGATATATAGAGCAATATTTAGTAAAAAATGAAGATCCTAATAATGTACCTGAGTATTTAAAAGATGTTGAGTATACACTTGAAAAAAGGAAACAATTATTAAAAGATTTAAAAAAAGAATATAAAGAAATAAGAAGATTAAGAGTTTAATATAGTAATATTTTAAATCAAAATTGCTTTAAAATTTAATTAAAATATAAACAAAATAAAAAACTACATAAAGAAAATGATATTTCAAATATGTAGTTTTTTTGTTTGAAAAAATAACTTGATTGTAATATAATTATAATAATTTAGAGTGGAAATAGGGGAAAATTATTATATGGAAAGCAGAAAAATAAAAAAAGAAATAACAAGAGATACAATTAAAAAGTACATATACTATATAGTTATATTTTTAACATCCCTATTTTTTATTGATAGAATACCATTAGGAGCTATAGCTTCTATATCTGCAGTTATAGCTGCAAATCATATTGCATTACCTGCTATTATATTAAATATAATAGGAATATCTATTATAAGTCCAATATCTACATTAATATATTTAGTGTTTGCGACATTATTTATTTTTTTAAGTATTATAATAAAGCCATTAGTATCTATAGAAAATAGAAATGAAAAGAAAAAGTTAGGAAATTATACATGGAGCATTATGCTTATGATTTTAATTAGATATTATGGACTATTTCCAAGTATAGGTATATCAATGATTGCATATTCTCTTTATAAAATTTTAGTGAATTCACTTTCTGTACTAAAAAATGAAGATGGAAGAGAAATATTTTCAAAAGATGAAAAAATGTCTGT
>CAUPPN010000056.1:0-6837 GCA_963513115.1 uncultured Eubacteriales bacterium
CTAATACTTGTCCTCTTTCGATTCCTTTCTTATCAATTCCTCTTAATAATAATCCTGCATTATCTCCAGCTTCAGCTTCGTCTAATTCTTTTCTGAACATTTCTATTCCAGTAACAACAGTTTTTGTTGCTCCTTCTTTCATTCCAACTATTTCTACTTCTTCTCCTAATTTAATCATTCCTTTTTCAACTCTACCTGTTGCAACAGTTCCTCTTCCTGAGATTGAGAAAATGTCTTCAACTGGCATTAAGAATGGTAAATCAGTTGGTCTTTCTGGTGTTGGTATATAAGTGTCTACTGCTTCCATTAATTCTTTCATTGGTGCATATACTGGATCCTCTGGATCAGTTGAAGTTGATTCTAGAACCTTAAGTGATGAACCTTTTATAATTGGTATTTCATCTCCTGGGAAATCATATTCGTTTAATAGGTCTCTAACGTCCATTTCTACTAATTCTAGTAATTCTGGGTCGTCAACCATATCAGTTTTATTTAAATATACAACTATATATTTAACTCCAACTTGTCTTGCAAGTAAGATATGCTCTCTTGTTTGAGGCATTGGTCCGTCTGCTGCTGAAACAACTAATATTGCTCCATCCATTTGAGCTGCTCCTGTTATCATATTTTTAACATAGTCAGCGTGTCCTGGGCAGTCAACGTGTGCATAGTGTCTATTATCTGTTTCATATTCAACGTGTGCACTATTAATTGTTATACCTCTAGCTTGTTCTTCTGGAGCACCGTCGATTTGATCATATGCTTCATAATGTGCTTGACCTTTTAAGCTTAAGTATTTTGTAATAGCTGCTGTTGTTGTAGTTTTACCATGGTCAACGTGTCCGATTGTACCGATGTTAACGTGTGGTTTACTTCTATCAAATTTTTCTTTTGCCATTTTTTTAAATTCCTTTCCTTTTTTTATTATAGCTTCATTCTATACTATTTTTTTGTATATTTCAAGCTATTATAATATATTATTTTCATACTATTTCATCATATATTATTTTATTTTATTATATTTATTTTTATATTTTAACTATATTTTTTTATATTAGTCTTCTTTTTTGATTTGTTCTAATATTGACTTTGGAACTTCTTCATAATGTGAAGGCTCCATAGAATATGTTCCTCTACCTTGAGTTTTAGAACGAAGTGCTGTAGCATAACCAAACATTTCTGATAGTGGTATAAATCCACGTATAATTTGTGTTCCTTGTTTTGCTTCCATTCCTTCCATCTTTCCTCTTCTAGAGTTCATGTCTCCAATTACGTCTCCCATGTATTCTTCTGGTACAGTTATTTCAACTTTCATAATTGGTTCTAGTATTACTGGATTTGCTTTTTTAGCTCCATCTTTAAATGCCATAGATCCTGCAATCTTAAATGCCATTTCTGATGAGTCTACATCGTGGTATGATCCATCAAATAATGTTGCCTTAAAGTCTATTAATGGATATCCTCCAAGTACTCCAGATTCTGCAGCTTCCCTAACTCCTTCTTCAACTGGTTTAATATATTCTTTAGGTATAGCTCCTCCTACTATCTTGCTTTCGAATTTAATTCCTTCACCTGGTTCTAATGGTTCTAATTTTAACCATACGTGACCATATTGTCCTCTACCACCAGATTGTCTAATGAATTTACCTTCAACATCAACTTCTTTTCTGATTGTTTCTTTGTATGCAACTTGTGGTTTACCTACATTACATTCAACTTTAAACTCTCTTTGAAGTCTACTTACTATAACTTCAAGGTGAACTTCACCCATTCCAGCTATAATAGTTTGTCCTGTTTCTTGATTTGTATATGTTTTAAATGTTGGATCTTCTTCTGCAAGTTTTGCAAGTGCAATTCCTAATTTTTCTTGTGCGTCTTTATCTTTTGGTTCTATTGCAACGTCAATAACTGGCTCTGGGAATTCCATATTTTCAAGTATAACTGGTGCTTTTTCATCACATAATGTGTCACCTGTTCCTACATCTTTAAATCCTATTCCTGCTACTATATCTCCTGCTCTAACTTCATCTAATTCATTTCTTTTATTAGCGTGCATTTGTAGAATTCTTCCAACTCTTTCTCTCTTGTTCTTAGTTGCATTTAATACATATGATCCTGAATCTAATATTCCTGAATATACTCTAAAGAAGCATAATCTTCCTACAAATGGATCTGTAGCTATTTTAAATGCAAGTGCAGAAAATGGTTCATCATCAGATGCTTTTCTTTCTACTTCATTTCCATCTAAATCTACACCTTTAACTGGTGGTATATCTATTGGTGATGGTAACAAATCTACTATATAATCCATTAATGGTTGAACACCTTTATTCTTATATGAAGTTCCACATGTAACAGGAGTTATCTTATTTGCTATTGTTCCTTTTCTTAATGCTTTAATAATTTCTTCATTAGTTGGTTCTTCACCATCTAAATATTTCATCATTAATTCATCATCAAATTCTGAAACTGCTTCAATTAGCATTGATCTATATTCTTCTGCTTTTTCTTTTAAATCTGCTGGTATTTCTTGTACTTCAATTTGTTTACCTTCATCATCTTTGTATATTTCTGCTTCCATTTTAATAAGGTCAATAATTCCTACGAAACTATCTTCAGCTCCTATTGGAAGTTGTATTGCTACTGGATTACATGAAAGTCTATTTTCTAATTGTTCTAGACAATTATAAAAATCTGCTCCTACTATGTCCATCTTATTTACATATATCATTCTTGGTACATGATATTTGTCTGCTTGTCTCCAAACTGTTTCAGATTGTGGTTGTACAGCGTCTTTTGCAGATAATACTGTAACTGCACCGTCTAATACTCTTAAAGATCTTTCAACTTCTACTGTAAAGTCAACGTGTCCTGGTGTGTCGATTATATTAATCTTATGTCCTTTCCACATTGCAGTTGTTGCAGCAGATGTAATAGTTATTCCTCTTTCTTTTTCGTCATCCATCCAGTCCATTTGTGATTCACCAGTATGAGTTTCACCTATTTTATGTATTTTACCTGAATAGAATAATATTCTTTCTGTAGTTGTTGTCTTACCGGCATCGATATGGGCCATAATACCTATATTACGTATTTTATTTAATGGAATCTCTCTTTTTCCCATAATTTTTCCTTTCTATATAATAATCTTCATATTAATATCTATAATGTGCGAAAGCTTTATTAGCTTCAGCCATCTTATGAACATCTTCTTTTTTTCTATATGCTCCACCATTTTGGTTTAAAGCATCTAATATTTCTCCAGCTAATCTTTGAGCCATAGTTTTTTCATGTCTATTTCTAGCATATGATACTAACCATCTTAATCCTAATGTTTGTCTTCTTTCTGGTCTAATTTCAAGTGGTACTTGGTAAGTTGCTCCACCTACTCTTCTAGCTTTAACTTCTAGAACTGGTTTAATATTTTCTAAAGCTTCTTCAAATACTTCTAATGGTTTTCTACTTGTCTTTTCTTCTACTATATCAAAAGCATCATATACTATTGATTGAGCAAGAGTCTTTTTACCATCTAGCATTATATTGTTTACTAGTTTAGTAACTAATATACTATTGTATTTTGGATCAGCTAAAACATTTCTTTTTGCTATATGTCCTTTTCTTGGCATGTTTTCTTCCCTCCTTTTTAAAAGTGATTAAGATATAATTTATCTTAAAAGGTACTCTAAAATATAATTTTTTAGTTTCATGCACTTACAAATTATGCATTTACTAATTAAATATTTTTATAGTACGTTAATTTATAGATCTATTTAGGTCTTTTTGCACCATATTTTGATCTACCTTGTTTTCTATCTGCAACACCCGCAGTATCTTGTGTACCACGTACGATATGATATCTAACTCCTGGTAAGTCTTTTACTCTTCCACCTCTTATTGTAACAACACTGTGTTCTTGAAGGTTATGTCCTTCTCCAGGTATGTATGCAGTTACTTCATAACCGTTAGATAATCTAACTCTTGCTACTTTTCTTAATGCTGAGTTTGGTTTCTTAGGTGTAACAGTTTTAACAACAGTACATACACCTCTTTTTTGTGGTGAACGTGAATTTGTGTGCACGTTTTTCTTTGAATCAAACCCTTTTTGTAGAGCAGGAGTTTTAGATTTAGCTTTTGAGCTTTTTCTTCCTTTTCTAACTAATTGGTTAATTGTTGGCATAATTTGTCTCCTTTCTTTACGTATTTATGTTTAAGCATAAAATACATATAATTTTATAGCTTTTAACGTATATAATAATAACATGTTTTTTAATTATTGTAAAGAATATTAATTATTATTTTCATATGTATTGTAATTTGAATCTTTTTCTATCCTTACATTTACTTATCGCAATATTTTAATTTTCATTATATATTAATTATATTATATATGTTATTATCTAATAGTCAAAATAAATTATTATATTAGGAGAATATATGTTAAAAAAATCTATTAAAAATATATTTAAAAATATATTAGCTATAATATCATCACCTTTTACATATTTGTATATGAAAATTGGTTCAAATAAAAAATACTATATAAATGAAAAAAATTTAAAAATTCCAATTTTTGTATATCATAATATTGTAGAAAATGATAATGAAGTAATCTTTGATTATATGCAAACAACTATTAAAACATTTAAAAAGCAAATGCTCGGCCTTAAAAAGTTTGGATATCATTTTATAGACTATAATGATCTAATAGAATACAAAAAAGGCAAAAAGAAATTATATAAAAATTCTGCTCTTGTAACTTTTGATGATGGTTACAATAATATATATACTAAAGTATTTCCTTTTATTCAAAAAGAAAATATACCAATTGCATCATATATAATAATAAATAATATGGAAGATGAAAATGTACTTACTTGGGAAAATACAAAAATATTAGATAACTCTGGATTAGTTACAATTGCGTCACATAGTATGGACCATGCAGATTTCTCTAAATTAAATACAGAAGAAGCAATTAAAAATATAGAAAAATCATATGATATAATTGAAAAATACTTAGGCAAAAAAGATGTTAAAATTTTCACATACCCATGTGGATTATATAAAGAAGAAACCTTAAAAAAGCTTTCTGAAAAAGGATATATACAAAACCTTACAGATAACAAAATAAATAAAAGTAATACTTTAAACTTAAATGCACTTAGTAGATGTTATCCTTTAAGTGATAGCACTTCTTTAATTATACTTAAGATTATATATAGGTCTATTAGGTATAAGTAAATAATAACTAAAATAAAATTTACAATTATAAAAATAAAAGAAAAAATATAAATAAAAGAAGATAAAAATAAAGAAAAGTAGACATTTAGTCTACTTTTTTAAAATAATCCTTTTATTTCTCCATTTCCATCTAATGTAATATTTAGATATTTGGTTTTTCTGCTAATCCAGGCATTGTAAGTATTTTAGAAGTATATACTACAATAAATTCTGATCCAGCTTTTCACCCACATTAATTTTAAAATCTATTGGTCTTCCTAATAGTTTAGGATTATCAGATAAAGACATTGTCGTTTTTACAATACATATAGGATATTTTTCATAATCACTTTTTTCTAGTTCCTTAATTTTTCTTCTGATTTTTTTGAATATATGACACCATTTCCTCCATAAAGCATTTTATTTCCTTATACTTCTTATTTTATCTTTTCTTTTCACTATCTATAATATTATATATTAACTCAAATTTAGTTGTTTTTACTTGTTTATTAATTTCATTAATAATATCAGATAATTTCATATTTTCAAATTCACTTACATATGCTGATATTTGTTTTAAACTTTTAACATCATCTTTTTCATAGTCCGAATTATTTACAACCACATTACTATATTTTTCGCTATTGCTTATCCTCTCTTTTTCTTTTTCAAATAATTTAGAATTAGTAGTTTTAAATATATAACTTGTATATACACAATTATTATCTTTATCTAGATATATCTTATATGTTTCTTCTACTATTCCATCATAGCTTTCATCTTTAATTTCTAATGCATCTATGTTATTCTTTTTGCTTTCTGCTATCTGATTTCTTATTTCCTCTTTTTTTATTTTTTCATTTTCTACGCCTTTTTCAATTTTCTCAACTCTTTTTTCATCAACATTAATTCTCTTATCATCTTTTTTTCCAATGCTTGCATTTAGAGTTGCAATATTACTATATGTATTAATAAGTTCTTTTTCTAATATATATTCATCGGCAGTTATCTTTCTTTTAGCTTCTAATTCTTTTTCTATTACTTGATCTGTTGTTTCTTTTTGAACAATATTTTTTAAATCATTTTTTGCTATACTCTTCATAATTAAAAAATAACTTAATACTGTTAATATAAGCATTACTAATATAGTTAGCAGAAACAATTTTTTCTCATTTTTTCTAGCTCTATTTATATTTTTTACTATTTCTTCGGTTTTTATTTCTTTTATTTTTTTATTATATTTTTCTTTTTTTACAACAAAGTCATAATCAATAAATCTTTTCTTTCCATTATTTGTTTTATTATTGTTTTTCTTTTTTCTATTTATATTATTTGGCATTTTTTCTCCTAATTAATATATTAAAATATTATATATATTATATATTAAAAAAAGTAAGATGTATCTTACTTTTACTTTGTTTTAATTTTTATTTATATTTTTTCCTATTTTTATTTATATTTTTTAAATTATTATTTTGCAAATATCATAATTATTTTTTCAAAAGAAAATATAATTAAACTAACTATTAAAGTATATACTATTAAAAATTTACTATTTATTTTTCCACTATCATTTGCTATTTTTTCTAAATTTTTTAGTTTTATTTTTTGTTTGCA
>CAUPPN010000057.1:0-6790 GCA_963513115.1 uncultured Eubacteriales bacterium
AATAATTATCATGGCTTCCCATAATAATTATTATGGGAAGCCATGATAATTATTTTTTATTAATAGATTATTTGAATTTATTTAAATTAATATATAAATATACAATTATACAATTAAGTAAAAAAATAGTATAATTAGTATAGATATACTAGCAAAATTATTTAAAATAAAAAGTAGTTAAAAAGTTTAAAACAAAAATAGAAAGGTTAATATGAGATTTTTAGTTCAAAGAGTAAGTAAAGCAAAAGTAGTAGTAGATAATGAAATAGTAGGTAAGATTGAAAAAGGATTTATGACTTTAATAGGAATTAAACAAGGCGATACAAAAAAAGAAGCTGATAAGTTAATAAAAAAGATGCTAAAATTAAGGATATTTGAAGATGAAAATGGAAAAATGAATTTAAATATAAAACAAGTTGATGGTAAAATACTTGCTATATCACAATTTACACTATATGCAGACACAAAAAAAGGAAATAGACCTTCTTTTATAAATGCAGCAAAGCCAGAAGAAGCAGAAGAATTATATGAATACATTATAAATGAACTTTCAAAGGAAATTAATGTAGAAAAAGGAGTCTTTGGAGCACATATGGATGTGGATTTTGTAAATGATGGGCCTGTTACTATACTTTTAGAGGAGGAAAATTAATGATACATATAGTTATGGTAGAACCAGAAATACCATCTAATACTGGAAATGTTGTAAGAACAGCAGCAGTCACAGGTTCAAAACTTCATTTAGTTAAACCACTGGGGTTCTCTTTAGAAGATAAATATTTAAAAAGAGCAGGCCTTGATTACTGGGATAAATTAGACATAGAAATACATGAAAGCTTTGATGATTATTTAAATAAATATGGATTAGAGAATACATATTTATCAACATCAAAAGGTAAAAATGTGTATAGTAAAATAGATTATAAGAGTATAGATGATAAAAACGAAGATATTTTTATACTTTTTGGTAAAGAAACAAAAGGATTACCTGAAGAATTTTTAAAAAAGAATATAGAAAAAACAATAAGAATACCTATGAAAAAAACATTAAGATGCTTAAATCTTTCAAATAGTGTAAATATTGTTATATATGAGATACTTAGACAATTGGATTTTTTAGATTTTGAAAAAATAAGCTCTAAGTTGGATTAATTGCAAGAAAAGTAATTAAGTGTTAAAATAATAAGGAAATAAGAGGAAAATATGTTTGAAAAATTACAAGAAATAGAAAATAAATATGAAGAATTAAATAAGAAATTAACAGATCCAGAAGTAATATCAAATGGACATGAATATGGGAAAATAGCAAAAGAGCAAAGCGATTTATCTGGTATAGTTGCAAAATTCAGAGAATATAAAAAATATAAAAAACAATTTGAAGATTCAGAAGAACTATTAAAAGATCCAGAAATGAAAGAACTTGCAAAAATGGAATATGAAGAAGCAAAAGAACTTATGCCTAAAATAGAAGAAGAGCTAAAGGTACTTCTTATACCTAAAGATCCAAATGATGAAAAAAATGTTATATGTGAAATTAGGTCAGGAGCAGGCGGGGAAGAAGCAGCACTTTTTGCAGGCACATTATTTAGAATGTATTCAATGTACGTAGAAAGAAAAGGCTGGAAACTAGAAATCATAAATGAAAATGCAACAGAACTTGGCGGTTATAAGGAAATAACATTCATGGTAATAGGAAAAGGTGCATATAGTAAGTTAAAATATGAATCAGGAACACATAGAGTACAAAGAGTACCAGATACAGAAAGCAGCGGTAGAATACATACATCAGCAGCAACTGTAGCTGTACTTCCTGAAGCAGAAGAAGTTGAAGTTGAATTAAATCCAAATGATGTAAAAGTTGATGTATTTAGAGCATCAGGAGCAGGTGGACAACACGTAAATAAAACATCATCTGCTGTAAGATTAACACATGAACCTACTGGAATAGTAGTTGAATGCCAAAATGAAAGATCACAAATACAAAATAAAGAATTTGCATTTAAAATACTTAAAACTAAATTATATGAATTAGAAAATGAAAAGAAGCAAAAAGAAATATCAGATAATAGAAAAGTGCAAGTTGGAACAGGTGATAGAAGTGAAAAAATAAGAACATACAATTATCCACAAAGTAGAATCACAGACCATAGAATAGGACTTACTATATATCAATTTGAAAATTTCTTAGATGGTGATTTAGATGAAATGATAAATCAATTAGCAGCTGCAGATACAGCAGCTAAACTTGCAGAGTAAAATAAATGATTAGAAATGATTAAAATAGAAGTACTTTAGGTGCTTCTTTTTATATATAATAAAAAGAGAAAATAAAATGCAAAATGCAATAAATAATAAGTTTAACTATTGTAAAATATAGTATATGTGATAAAATAAAAATACAATTATGTAAATTACTTAAACAATTAATAGCTAAAAAATAGGAGGCTATATGTCATATATAGAAGTAAAAAATGTATATAAAAGATACAAAATGGGTGATAATATAATTGAAGCAAATAGTGGAGTAAGCTTTAATATTGAAAAAGGTGAACTTGCAATTATATTAGGATCTTCAGGAGCAGGTAAATCCACAATACTAAACATACTAGGTGGAATGGATACAATAGATGAAGGAACAGTAACAATCGATGGCAAAGTTATATCAGATTATGATCAAAAACAACTTACAACATATAGAAGAAATGATGTAGGATTTGTATTTCAATTCTATAATTTAATGTCAAATTTAACTGCAAAAGAAAATGTAGAACTTGCATCAGACATTGTAGCAGATGCAAAAGATCCATTAAAAGTATTAGAAGATGTAAAGTTAAGTGATAGAATAAATAATTTTCCATCACAACTCTCTGGTGGAGAACAACAAAGAGTATCTATTGCAAGAGCAGTAGCTAAAAACCCTAAGATATTATTATGTGATGAACCAACAGGTGCGTTAGACTATATGACAGGTAAAAAAGTATTAAAAATATTACAAGATATGTGTAAAAAACAAGACGTTACAGTAATAATAGTTACACATAATAGTGCAATTACTCCAATTGCTGATAAGGTAATAAAACTTCATGATGGAAAAGTATCAGAAATTAAAATTAATGAAAATCCTAAAAATATTGAAGAACTGGAGTGGTAGCCTATGAAAAATAATATAAGCTTAAAAACACTTTGGAAAAATATAATAAGATCTACACAAAGTTCAATAGGAAGATTTTTATCAATTACAGGACTTATTGCAATAGGATCATTTGCATTAGTTGGATTATTAGTTACAGGATCTAATATGAGAATAACTGGTGATAACTATTTTAGAAAATTAAATGTTGCAGATTTATATTTAATAGGTGAATATGGAATTGATGAAGAACTAATAGGAAAAATTTCAAAGTCAGAAGATATATCTAAAGTAGAATATGGGTATATGAAAGATACTACAATAAAAGGTACAAATAGAGCGATAAGAATAATGTCTATGGGAGATGAATTATCTAAGTATAGTATTGTAGAAGGAAGAATGCCGGAAAAAAGCAATGAAATAGCACTATTACATGAATTAAAAAAAGACTATAAAATAGGGGACAAAATAATATTAGATAAATACGAAGAGCAAGATGGTAAAGAACCATTGGCAATTAGAGAATATAATATTGTTGGCTTTATAAATTCTGGTGAATATCTATTACATAAGGATCACGGTGTTTCTGCAAAAGGTGATGGACAATTAAAATCTTTTGGAGTAGTTAAAAAAGAAGCGTTTAATTATGATAGATATATGATTGCAAGAATATCGTATGATGATTTAAGAAATTATAATTATTTTTCTAAAGAATATAATAATATAGTTAATGATCATAAGCAAAAATGATCCTGAGAGGATGCTAATAAAGACTAGAAAAGAAGCACAGGAAGAAATAGATGATGGTAGATTAAAATTATCTGAAGCAAAAGAAAAGATTGAAGAAGGCAGATTAAAATTAGTTTCTACTAGGGATAAGCTAGATAAAGGCGAAAAAAAATATTCAAATGGTTTAAAAGAATATAATGAAAAAATATCTGATAGTGAAAAAAAGTTAAAAGATGGAAAAGAAAAATTAGAAAAAGGAAAAGAAGAAATAAATTCTAATTTTGAAAAACTGAATGAAGCAGAAGAAAAATTAAATAATGGAAGACAAGAACTTACAAATAATGCTAAGTTACTAGAAATTGGAAAACAGGAATTAGAAAAATATAATAAAATTTTAGAAGAAAAAAAGAAAGAATTGGACGAAAACGATTCAAAGCTAAAATACTATAATGAGAAAATTGAAGAAGGTAAAAAACTATTAAACAAAGCAGATGACAATTTTAGAATAACTAAAAATAAGGAAAAGCTAAGGGAAGAAAAGGATAGATTAGATAAAAAAATACTAGAAGAAAAAATAAAAAAATCTGAAATAGACGAAACAGAAAAAGAAAGAGAAAATGAAAGATTAAATCAAGAAAAACTAAAAATAGAAAATGAAAAACAGAAACTAGAAAAAGACAAGGAAGTATATAAAGAAGCAAAAATAATCTTTGATAGTGCATATTATGTTTTTTTAAAACAAGAAAATATTTTAAAAGAAAAAGAAAAAGAATTAAATGAAAATATTAAAAAATATAATATTTATCTTGAAAAATATAATGCTGCAAAAAAAGAATATGAAAAAAATTTTGAGGAATTTAATCAAAAGAAAATACTATATGATAATGCATTAAAAAATTTTGAAGAAAAAGAAAAAGAATTAATAAAAAATAAAGAAAAATTAGAACAAGCTAAAAGAATAATAGAAGAAAATAAAAATGAATTTTTTAAAGGCAAAGCACTTTTAGAAAGTGAAAAAACAAAAGGATTATTAAAACTAAATAATGCAAAAAAGGAACTAGAAAAAGGTGAAAAAGACTATAATGATGCATGTTCTAAGTATATTGAAAAGAAAGAAGAAGCAGATAGTGAAATAGCAAAAAATGAAAAAGAACTAAATGAAGCACAAGAAAGAGTGGATTCACTAAAATTGCCAGAATATATGATACAAAATTTAAATGAAACATATGGATCAGATGGATACATGGCATATGAAAACATATCATATATGATGGATTCGCTTGCCAAAGTATTTCCAGTCTTCCTATATTTTGTTGCAGCACTTGTAACGTCAGTTACTATGACTAGATTTGTAAGTGAGGAAAGGGCAAATTCAGGAACATTAAAAGCATTAGGATATAGTGATAGAGATATAATTAAAAAGTTTTTAGTATATGGTTTAACTGCATCTGTTATTGGATCATTAATAGGAATATACTTTGGACATACATTAATACCGAATATTGTTGAAAGTGCTTACTATAACAAGATATATGTGCCAGTAATGGAAAAACACTATTATCCAGGAATTGCAACAATTGCATTTTTAGCATCTGTAATTTGTGCAACAGTACCAGCTATAATAGTTGCAAAAAAACAGTTAAAGGAAAAAGCAGCTAGATTATTATTACCCAAAACACCACCTTCAGGGAATAAGACATTCCTAGAATTTTTCCCTAGTATATGGAACAAATTTTCTTTTTCAAAGAAAGTAACTTTAAGAAATACATTTAGATATAAAAAAAGAATGGCAATGACAATTTTTGGAGTGGCAGGATCGATAGCTTTAATATTTACAGGATTTGCTGTTAGATATTCAATAGCTTCAATTAAAGACCTACAATTTGAAGATATAATAAAGTACTCAATGATAGTTTCTAAAAATAGTTATGTGGAAAAAGAAGAAAAAGAAAAAATCAATGAATTGCTAAACAGCAATAATGTAGAAAAATACAAAATGGCTCACTTTGACAAAGGTACAATAGACTCAACTATATATATAATTACACCAGAAAACAATAATGAAATATCTGATTATATTAAAATAAGAAATAAGAAAACAAAAAAACAATATGAATTAAAAGATGATGGAGTAATAATTACAGAAAAGATATCTGAGATATTAGGAGTAAGAGCAGGCGATGAAATTATAGTGAAAGATTCAAAAGGAAGAGAAGGTAAAGTTAAGATAAATGGCATTTCAGAAATGTATATATCACATTTTATGTTTATGACCAAAGATTATTATGAAAAAACATTTAACAAGCCATATGAATCAAATGCATATATAGTTAATTTAAAAGATGGAAAAAGAGATAAAGTAAGTGAACTTGCAATAGAGTTTATGAAGCTTAAAGGAATAAAAGGAGTTGTTCAAAATAACCAGTTAAAATCACAATTAGACTTTACAATACAATCATTAGATATAGTTATGGTAACTTTAATAGTCATAGCAATAATGCTAACTACAGTAATACTATATAATTTAACAACAATTAATGTATCTGAAAGAATAAGAGAATTATCCACAATAAAAGTACTAGGATTTTATGATAATGAAGTTTCAATGTACATCTATAGAGAAACAATAATACTTACAATACTAGGAATATTTGCAGGATATATAATTGGAAGAATCTTACAATTATATATATTAAATGTAATTGTTGCAGAACATTTTATGTTAAATAGGTCGTTGGATTCCACACCATTTATTATATCTGCCATAGTTGTAATAGGAGTAACATTAATACTATATTTCATAGTTAATAACAAACTCAAAAATATAGAAATGCTAGATGCATTAAAATCTGTAGATTAAAAGATATAAGATAAAATAACAAAAGATAAAATAATAAAAAAAGTGTTTGGAAAATTCCAAACACTTTTTTT
>CAUPPN010000058.1:0-6731 GCA_963513115.1 uncultured Eubacteriales bacterium
CATTTATCTAGTATATTTTAAAAAGTATTTAAACATAATATAATATATCAATATATCTTTTAATGTATTCTACTATGTATTAATATATTTATTATTTTACATAAAATAAAAAGTAGCAAATATGCTACTTTTTAAAATGATTATTTCTTCTCTTATCAACTATCCTAAGTATTCTTACAACTATAAATAACACAAATGATGCAAATATCACATATAATATATACCATCTTAATCCTAAGGCATATATATTAAAGATATAACCTAATCTTCTTTCTACTATATATAATAAAAATATTATTGCAATATACTTATGTATTTTAGTATCTGCAATAGATCTTGGTAGTATATATAAAATATGTACTGCAAACAATGTGAATATATGAATAAATGATAAAAATGCAAAAAATAAAAATCTTAGTACTAGTGCAAATAGATATATAAACATATGAACTCCTTTTAAAAATAATATATTTTAAAATTACAAAACTACTATATTTATTTTAACATTTATTATGTTAAGTTTCAACATTAGAGAATATATTCTTATTTAATTAACATTTAAAATAAGCAATATTATAAATAAAATATAATATAATATAATAAATAATAATAATAATAAAATATATTATATAAAAAAATAGCGGCAGTTTGCCGCTATAATTCATTAACATTATTTTAAATTAACTATTTAATTGCATTAGATATATTAAATTAGTTTTAACTATATTTGATATTAATATCTCTTCTTGCATTATTGTCTTATATTGATCTTTTAAAAGAATTTGTCTTGCTCTTTTTGATTCTCTAAACGATCCATATATAAGTTCACCATTTTCTTTTTTATCCCTTGTGTCTCCACCTATTACATCAATATTTAAACCTGGTACAAATCTTACTAATTCTGCGAGTATTGATTTTGTAGTATATAAATATACTTTTCCATTAGAAGAAATATTATTATCTATTATACTTTCTATCATCATTTCTTCTAAATATTTATCCTTATACTTTTCTATTCTAGGGTATATTTCTGATCCAAGTTCAAGTATTTTAATATGTGGCATTATCATTGCATGAAAATCAAATTCCTTATCTTCACCAATACACTCTATCATTTTTTCCATTGATCTAGTTACTATACCAGATAATAATGGTTTCCAACCAGAATGTATAAAAGCAATAGTTCCACTGTTTTTTTCAACAACTATTATTACTGCACAATCTCTAGCAAAAGATCCAATCGCAAGATTTTTTCTTTTTTCTAAATAATTTGGTACAATTACAGCATCATATGCTCCATATCTTTTACCATCTTTAGGTAGCATAATTGGCTTTGTACTTTTTTCTACTTGATCTAAAAATTCATCATCTAATGTAATGACGTTTTCACCATTTGAATATCTTAGTATTAAATGATGGTCTCTTTTTAAAATCTCTGTATAGAT
Source organism: uncultured Eubacteriales bacterium (assembly GCA_963513115.1). GTDB lineage: Bacteria > Bacillota > Clostridia > TANB77 > CAG-508 > JABCPO02. The sequence goes on from CAUPPN010000058.1 coordinate 1,446, forward strand.
TTCTTTGTCTCTTGTGTTGTAATAATTTTCTAAATCATTTCCAGAATTTACCATAACATTTCCTGATATGATACCCGTTTCAACACCTAACCTTTCAAATGTCTTTTTTTCAATATTAGTTATGTCCTTCATAATGTCCTCCTACGTGAATTAATTATAATTCATATATTATTTGTACAACAATTATATTATACCACATTTTTGCATATTTAACAAGGTTTTAATTGCATTTAAAGGCTTTTCTGTTGTTCTATTTATTTTATTATATTTATTTAATTGTTTTTTCTAATTACTTACTTGTTGCTTGTAGTGCTGTTATATATATAACACCTATTATATCTTCTACATTTGATCCCCTAGATAGGTCGTTTACTGGTTTTTTAAGTCCTTGGCAAAGTGGACCATAGGCATTTGCACCAGCAAATCTTTGTACTAATTTATATCCAATATTACCTGCGTTTAAATCTGGAAATATTAGTGTATTTGCATATCCTGCAACTTTGCTTCCTGGTGCTTTCTTTTTTGCTATCTCTGGTATTATAGCGGCATCTAGCTGAAGTTCTCCATCTACATTTAAATTATTTTCTTCTTTTAATATATTTGTAGCATCTACTACTTTTTCAGTAAGTATAGAATGTGCACTTCCTTTAGTAGAGTATGAAAGCATTGCAACTTTTGCTTCTTTTTTAGTAATCATATTATAACTAGAAGCAGATTGTTTAGCTATTTCTACAAGTTCTGAAGTATTTGGATTTTCAATTAAACCACAATCAGAAAATACATATACATCTTCTAAGTTTAGTTTGTCTTTCATTTCATCTTTCATTTCCATTAGGAAAAATGCTGAGACTAAATTACACCCTTCTTTTTTTCCAATTATTTGAAGAGCAGGTTTTAAAGTTTCAGAAGTAGAATGAGTAGCGCCACTTACTAGTCCATCAACATCAGAATTTTGAAGCATCATAAAACTATAGTATACTTCATTTTCTATTAATAATTTGGCTTCTTCCTGAGTCATACCTTTATGTTTTCTTTTTTCATATAATATATTGGCATATTTTTCTTTTTCAGTTTTTTCTACATTTTCTATATCTATATATGTAATATCTTCTATATCTAACTTTATATTATTTTCTTTAATAATTCTTTTAGTTTCTTCAAGCTTTCCTACTAATACTATATCTATATCATCTTTTACATAGCAAGTCGCTTCTAATATCCTCTTATCATTATATTCTGGTAATATAATCCTTATTTTTCTATTAGTTTCACTATTTTTTTTAATTATTCTATTCTTTATTTCACTTATTATCTTTGATTCAAACTTTTCCATATCACATCCTTTATATATTTTTCTTTTGTTTTGTTATATACTATTTTCTCTTTGTTCCTTTTTTATTTAGCTTACTTTTCTTTTTAGTTACTTTTTCTTTGTATCTTATCTTTTTTTGTCTTACTTTTTTCTAAGTATGGTTTTAAATACTTACCAGTATATGATTTTTTGTTTTTAATTACTTCTTCTGGTGTACCTTTTGCAATAACTTCTCCACCTTCTTTTCCACCTTCTGGTCCTAAATCTATTATATAGTCTGCTGTTTTAATTATATCTAAATTGTGTTCAATAACCAAAACAGTATTACCTTTTGATACAAGTTCTTTTAGTATCTTAACTAATTTTGCTATATCGTCTGAGTGTAATCCTGTTGAAGGTTCGTCTAATACATATAATGTCTTTCCTGTTGATCTTTTAGATAACTCTGTTGCAAGTTTTACTCTTTGTGCCTCTCCTCCTGATAGTGTAGTAGAAGGTTGCCCAAGCTTTATATATGATAGTCCTACTTGTATTAGTGTTTCTAGCTTTCTTTTAATTGTTGGAATATTTTCAAATACAGTATATGCTTTTTCAACTGTCATATCTAGTACTTCAGAGATATTATATCCTTTGTATCTAACTTCTAATGTCTCCTTGTTATATCTTTTACCATCACATACTTCGCAAGGTACATATACGTCAGATAGGAAATGCATTTCAATCTTTTTAACACCATCTCCATTACATGCTTCACATCTTCCACCTGATACATTAAATGAAAACCTACCTTTGCTGTATCCTCTGAGTTTAGCTTCTGCAGTTGATGCAAATACATCTCTTATGTGGTCAAATACTCCTGTATATGTTGCAGGATTTGATCTTGGTGTTCTTCCTATAGGTGATTGATCAATATTTATTATTTTGTCTATATTTTTTATTCCTGTTATCTTATCAAATTCTCCTACTGCCTGATACTTATTATTTAGCTCCCTGTTTATTCCGCTATATATTATGCTTCCTACTAGTGTAGACTTACCAGAACCTGATACTCCCGTTACACAAGTTAGTGTACCTAGCGGCACAGATACGTCAATATTTTTAAGGTTATGCTCTCTTGCACCTTTTACTGTAATTTTCTTACCATTACCTTTTTCTCTTCTTTTAGGAACTTCTATCTTCTTTTCGCCAGATAGGTATTTTCCTGTAATACTTTCCTTTGTAGCCATAATATCATCTACTGTTCCTTGTGCTACCAAATATCCTCCATTTGCTCCAGCTACAGGTCCAATGTCTATTATTTGATCTGCCATTTTCATAGTATCTTCATCATGTTCTACGACTAATACTGTATTTCCAATATCTCTTAGTTTTTTAAGTGTCATAAGAAGTTTATCATTATCTCTTTGGTGCAGCCCTATACTTGGCTCATCTAATACATATAGTACGCCAGTTAATGCTGATCCAATTTGTGATGCAAGCCTTATTCTTTGTGCTTCACCACCTGATAATGTGCCTGCAGATCTAGATAGTGTTAAGTATCCTAAACCTACATCAATTAAGAATGTAAGTCTTTTGTCTAACTCTTTTAATACCTCTTCTACTATAATCATTTCACTTTCACTTAAATATAGTTCATTTAAATTTTTCTTAATATCTATAATGCTTAAGTTTGTAAGCTCATATATATTTAAGTTACCAACTAATATACATAGTACTTCTTCTTTAAGTCTTTTACCTTTACATGTATCACATGGCATTTCTCTCATATATAGTTCATAAAATCTTCTTTGTGACTCTGATTTTGTTTCACGATGTCTTCTTTCTAGTGTTGGTATTATTCCTTCAAATGGCTGTTTGTATTTTCTTTTTCCTCTAATATTTTCATATACAATTTCTATTTCTTCATCACCTGTACCATAAAGCACTTTGTCCATAAAATCCTTTGGTAAGTCTTTTATCTTTTTACCTTTGATTGTTACTCCATAATGTTTTGCAAGTGGCTCAAAATACATTCTAGCTACTGTAGAATTTCTTTTTTGTGTACTTGCACCAAATGCTTTTACTCCATCATATAGTGTTAGATTCTTATCTGGTATAATTAGATCTGGATCAATTTTTTGCAAATATCCTATACCACTACATTTAGGGCAAGCTCCACTTGGCGAGTTGAATGAAAATAGTCTTGGTGTAATATCTTCAAAACTAATATCATGATCAGGGCATGAATATTTTGTACTATATATTTTCTTAGTTTTAAGATCATCTACTTTAACTAAACCATCAGAGAATTTAAGTGCGGTTTCAATAGATTCAGCAAGTCTAAATCTTATTCCTTCTTTGATTACTAATCTATCTACCACAATATCTATATCATGTTTTTTGTTCTTTTCTAGTTTAATTTCATCAAATGATAGGTCTTTCATCTCTCCATCTACTACAATTCTTACAAAACCATTTTTAGAAATATTTTCTAATATTTTTTGATGTTCACCTTTTTGAGAACGTACCACTGGTGATAATATTTGTATTCTAGTATTTTCTTCTAGTTTCATAATCTTGTCTACTATTTGATCAACTGTTTGTTTTTGTATTTTCTTACCACAAATTGGACAATATGGCACACCTACTCTTGCATATAATAGTCTTAGATAGTCATATATTTCTGTTACTGTTCCTACTGTTGATCTAGGATTATTATTTGTTGTTTTTTGTTCAATAGATATTGCAGGTGAAAGTCCTGTAATTTTAGATACATTTGGTTTTTCCATTATACCTAAAAATTGTCTTGCATAAGAAGACAAGCTTTCTATATATCTTCTTTGTCCTTCGGCATATATTGTGTCAAATGCAAGTGAAGACTTACCTGAACCTGAAACTCCTGTTATTACTACCAATTTGTTTTTTGGTATATCTACATCTATATTTTTTAAATTATTCTCTTTAGCTCCTCTGATTTTAATATATTGTTCCATATTATCCCCTTTTTGTATTTCATTATATTATTATATCATAGATACAAAAAAGGAACTACTTCTTTTAGAATAATTGCATTTTAGTAAATTTAAAAATATTATATAAAAAAGAAAAAAAGAGTATAAATTTTATACTCTTTTTCGAAAAGGTTTAATGTTTTTAATAGGTATATTTTATAATTTTTATTTTTGGTTTATTTTTTACTATTTATATTTCCGTTTTTAATTTTTAGTATTACTCCTATATATTATTAAAGTTAGCATTTACATTTTTTTGTTTTTTTGTTTTTTTGTTTTTTACTATTGTTATGCTAATATAATCTATCTACATAGTTTGTTTGTGGTACTATAACATAGTAATTTTTATCTGTTTGAATAACACATAATTTTCCAGTATCCAAATTTGCAATAATCTCATCTACTGGATATTGTTCATCAAAATCAATTTCTTTTAAGTATAATGATAATTTTGATATTTTTGTCTTAGTATTTAACTCTTCATCTTTAAATTCTTCAAGCCTATTTATACTCCTTATTGTTTCTCTGTAATCCAATTCATATAATAAACTGTTTAATATAGATTTTTCTTCATTTAAAAATATATATTTTAATCCATCAGTTTCTAATATGAATTGTATATATCCCATATTATCTACTTGGATACTTTTTAAATATTCTTTAAGATAATAATTACTTGGTGTACTTTTATTAAATACACTTAAATCTCCTGGATATAGTGGAAAACACACTTTTCTTATACCTTTTTTACCTTCATTACTCATGTCAATTACTCCTATAGTATATTTACATATCGGCATATAATCATAATCATAATTATATTTAGCAAATATGCATATATATATTATAGCATTGTATATAGTTTATGTCAACTTGAAGCTTAGATACATATAATTAAAAAGACACACCAAAATAGTGTATCTTTTTTTATTCATATTCTATTATACATTATATTTCTATATAGCAATATTTCTATTATTTAAC
>CAUPPN010000059.1:0-6712 GCA_963513115.1 uncultured Eubacteriales bacterium
TATGATAAAAATTTTTACACGTTCACTCAATTTAAATCTCCTTTTTCCATTTTTTTATTTGAAGCATTATACCAGCTTTTTCATTTTTGTCAAATATATTTTTTTTAAATCTTTTTCAAATATTCTTAATTGTTTTTATTTTACACATATAAAAAAAAGCCTTAACACTATGTCAAGGCTTTTAATATCTCTTACAACAAATATATCTATATTTAATATACTTTTTTACAAAACTCTTTTCCATCTCTAGAAAAATCATACATAATATTTTTAATTTTTCTTGTTAAAACTATATTATTTTTTTGACTATTGAATACAGCTACAGCTTTTTCTAAGTCATTTTCATTTTCTAATATTCTCATAATTTCAAGTGAATTATATATGTTTCTTAATCTATAATTTTTAAATGATTTTTCAACCTCTTTTTTCCATTGTTTTCTTTTTTCTTTATCTATTAGTTTAAATCCTTCTTCTATTAGATTATTTTTTCTTTCTTCATCTCTTTTTTCTTCTGTTCTTAGCCAATTTATCAACTCTTCGTCTTCTTTTTTACATTTTTTAATATACTTTTCTTTTGTATATCCTGTAATTGTTTTATATACTTTATCAAGTGTAATATTTTTAGAATATACATTTATTCCTAAATAATTTATATATACGTTTTCTGAGTTTTCATCAGCTTTTTTTAATTTTTCATAAATTTCTTCAAAGTTTGAATATGGGCTAATATAAATTTGTGTTGATCCTTTATCATTTTCATTTTTTTCTTGTCCTTTTCTGATTAATCTTGCCATTTCTTGGTATGTCATTCAATACTCCTATAATTCTTACTTTCTAATTAAACATATTTACATTTGTTTTGCTTAAAGTACCAAAAATTTTTAATACTTTTATCAATACTACATGTATAATTATAGCATATTTATGTCTTTTTTCAATTATTCATAATTTGTATTTACTTATCTTATTTTTAATAGTATAATATTATTTCAATAAAAATAGAAAAAGGAGCATATTTCAATGCCCCTTTTTTAGTATAATAAAACATAATATTTTTTTACTTTTCAATCATCCTTCTTACTTCTTTTAATATGAATCTTTATTTTAATTAATAATAATAAAAATAATATTAGAATAAAAATAAATATATAAATACCACTTTTATCTTCACTTTTTATATAATTATCTTTTTTTAATTCAGATGCATAAACATACTTGAACATACTTATTTTTTCTTTTTGTATATTTCCAATTATTGATTCACTGCATCTAGAATAAATTTTTTCTAGATTATTTTTATTTTTTGTTATAAGCTTAATACTATTTTCATCGTTTTCCTCTTCCATATATTTTATTAACTTTTCATCTAATTTTATATGATTACTTACTATATTCAAAAAAGAAATTTCATCCCATTTATCATTTTCTAAAGCTTCTTTACACTCTTTTATATATCTAATACATCCTAACTTCTCTTGTTCTGTTAAATATAATCCGTTTGTGTAAAATTTAATCAAAAAAGCATTTAATTCAAAATCAAATCTCTCTCTTACATTTTCATATGGAATTTCGTCATTTTCGCTTACATTTCCAACTGCATCTATAGGTACTATCCTTTCTGTTAGAGTATCTATTATAGATTTTACTTCATTATTTTCATATATATAGTAAAAATCTACAATGCTATGTCTTTCTCCTTTGATATCTTCTTTTGCATATGATGTTGAATTTATTTTTAATAAAAATATCATAGCAATTAGTAATATTTGTATAGTCTTCCTTAATGCCTTTATAATATGCCTCCTTTACTACCATTAAACAAAATATTATGTTTTCACCGAAATCCTTAATTATAAGATTTCTAATATAAATATACATAATAATTTTACCATATTAGCATTATTTTATCAAATTTTTATTTATCTAAAAAATTTGTTATATAATTAATATAGTATTCAACTTCCTGTTATTTTATTGTATTTGTGTACTATTTAATTTTTTTAGCGGTTGATAATTTTTTTATTGTATTATACTATAAATTTAAGATATGAAATTGCTACAACACTATAATAATTGACATTTTAGCATTTTTCTATTATAATTAAATAGTGATTAAATTTGGAGGATTTATGAAAAACGCATCGAAAAGAACGTTATTACTCATAATAATGTTAGTTGTTGTATTATCAGTTTCGGCTTATGCAACAAAAATGGATATTGTTAAATCTGAAATAATATTCCATGATGGTAGTAAGCTATCATTTGCTACCAAATCAAATAAAAATGCAGAAGAAATACTGAAAGAAAACAATATAGTCCTATTAGATGATGAAGTAATTAAAGAATCTAATGAAGGTGACAAAAAAATTATATATATTGATAAAAAGAACTCAAATGAAAATATTGTTAAATCAGAAAACTTTAAAGAAGTATCTTCTGAGGTCATAAGAAATGATAACTCATCTATTATTGAAAAAATTGAAATTGAAACAATAGAAATACCTTTCAATACAATTACTAAAGAATCTAAAAATCAAGATGATACAAGATCAATGGTAATTCAAATAGGTGAAAATGGAATTAAAGAAATTAAATATAAAAGCATATACAAAAATCAAGAATTAATAGACAGAAAAATTTTAGAAGAAAAAGTTACTAAAGAACCTAAAGATAAAATTGTACAATTAGTTCCTAAGGTAACATCAAGATCACTTTCAAGAGTTAATATACCACCAGGTGAAGCAAGAGCAGCATTTGAACAACTTTGTGCTGAAAAAGGATTATCAGCATCCGAAAGAAATGCATGGGCAAATCTAATATCTAGAGAATCTGGATGGAGAACTACAGCTACAAATAGAGGAACCGGTGCATATGGACTTCCACAATCACTACCAGGTAGTAAAATGGCAACACACGGTTCAGATTGGAGAACAAATCCAAGAACACAATTAAGATGGATGTATGATTATACAAAAGGTAGATATGGATCATTCTCTGGAGCAGTAAGTGCACATAACAGTAAAGGTTGGTATTAATACTTGAAAAATGTAATTAAATATATTAATATAAAGATATTACTTTAATGTAATATCTTTTTTGTTCTCGTAGCTCAGCTGGATAGAGCACTCGCCTCCTAAGCGAGGGGTCGGAAGTTCAAATCTTCTCGGGAACACCAATACAATCATAAAAAAACTGTAATAATTAAATTACAGTTTTTATTTTTATTTTTTTATGTTTTCCATTTTTATTATATTATTCTTCATCTTCTACAACTGTCTCAATACTTACTACTTTTGAATCTTCAGTTGTTTTAATAAGTCTAACACCTTGTGTTGATCTTCCTAGAACGCTTATATCTTTAGTATGTATTCTGATTATTGTTCCTGTATTGGTAATCATCATTACATCTTCATCTGCATCACCTGTAACTAATCTCATTCCAATAATGTTACCTGTTTTTCTAGTAATTTTGTATGTTAAGACACCTGATCCTGCTCTTTTTTGTGGTCTATATTCTTCTAGTTCTGTATTTTTACCAAAACCGTTTTCTGTAATTGTAAGTAACATCTTGTCTTTTTCATTATCTTTGAATATTCCCATTCCTATAATGCTATCTTCTTCAGATAATCTCATTCCTTTTACACCTTGTGATGATCTACCAGTTTCTCTTACGTCTTTTTCATCAAATACTATTGCTTTACCTAATTTTGTAACTAAAATAACATTACTATTTCCATCTGATTTTTTTACAGATATTAAATTATCATCATCTTTCAAATTAATTCCTATCAAACCTGATTTTCTTGTTGAATTATATTCAGATAATTTTGTCTTTTTAATCATACCTTCTTCTGTTGCCATTAAAAGATATGTATCATCTTTAAATTCAGATATTGCTATAACCGCTTGAATTACTTCATTTTGTTCTAATTGTAATATATTTACAATTGCAGTACCTTTTGCTGTTCTTCCAGCTTCTGGAACTTCATATCCTTTTATTTGATGCACCTTACCTTTGTTTGTAAAGAATAATAATGTATCATGAGTTGATGCAGTAAATATTTCTTTTACAAAATCATCATCTCTTGTAGTCATTCCAGTTATACCTTTTCCACCTCTATTTTGACTCTTATATGTATCTACAGGCATTCTTTTAATATATCCAAAGTGTGTCAATGCTATAACTGTTTGTTCTTCTTTTATCAAATCTTCTATGTTTATATCATAAGTATCATCTTGTACTGGAACTATTTTAGTTAATCTTTTGTCTCCAAATTTTTCTTTTACTTCTTCTAGTTCTTCTTTTATTATTTCATATTGTCTTGATTCATTAGCAATTATTTCTTTTAACTCTTTTACTAATTCCATTAACTCATTATATTCTTCTTCAATCTTTTCACTTTGAAGTCCAGATAAGGTTTTAAGTCTCATGTCTAATATTGCTTGTGCTTGTATGTCAGTAAGACCAAATCTTTTCATTAATCTTTCTTTAGGATCATCATATGAAGATCTAATTATCCTAATAACTTCTTCAATATTATCTATTGCAATTTTAAGCCCTTCTAATATATGAAGCCTTGCTTCTGCTTTTGCCAAATCAAATTTTGATCTTCTAATTATAACTTCTTGTCTATGATCAACAAAGATCTTAATCATATCTTTTAATGTAAGAATTTTTGGCTCATTATTTACTAATGCTAAGTTAATTATTCCAAAAGTATTTTGAAGCTGAGTATGCTTATATAGTCTATTTAATATAACTTGTGCATTAGCATCTCTTTTAAGCTCTATTACTATTCTTACTAAATCATTTCTATCTGATTCATCTCTTATATCAGATATTCCTTCAATTTTTTTATCTTTAACAAGATTTGCCATTGTTTCTATTAGTCTTGCTTTATTAACTTGATATGGTAATGATTTTATAACAATTCTCTGACGTGTACCTGACATTTGTTCAATATCAGCTTCACCCCTTAATTTAATCTTACCTCTACCTGTTTCATAAGCTTCCTTTATTCCACCTTTTCCAAGTATTAATGCACCTGTAGGAAAGTCAGGACCTTTTATATATTTCATTAGTTCATCAATTGTTATATCTTTATTATCGATATATGCAATACAACCTTCTACTACTTCTGTAATGTTATGTGGTGGTATATTTGATGCCATACCAACAGCAATACCAGAACCACCATTTACTAATAATTGTGGTATTTTAGTAGGTAATACTGTAGGTTCCATTTTTGTATCGTCATAGTTTGGCATAAAGTTAACTGTATCTTTTTCTATATCATCTAGCATTCTTTCAGCAAGTTTTTGCATTCTGGCTTCTGTATAACGTTGTGCTGCTGGTGGATCACCGTCTATTGACCCGAAATTACCATGTCCATCTACTACCGGATATCTCATTGAAAAATTTTGAGCTAACTTAACCATGGCATCATATACTGACGCATCACCGTGTGGATGATATTTACCTAAAACATCTCCTACAACAGTTGCAGATTTTCTATATGGCTTATTTGATGCATTTCCAGTATCATGCATAGAAAATAATATTCTTCTATGTACTGGTTTCAATCCATCTCTTGAATCAGGTAACGCTCTAGAAACAATAACACTCATTGCATAATCTAAATATGCTGTTTTCATTTCTTTTGCAACTGGTCTTTCAATTATCTTTCCTTCATTATGTTCTACTTCTGTATCTTTACTCATTTTTCCCTCTTTCAAATGTTTTATTTACTATATAAGTATATCTAATCGAGCACTAATTTTCAAGGATAATCTCTATCTTGATTACTGTATTTATGCTATATTTTTAAGAAGTTCATCCAGTCCCTCATATTCAAAATTATTATTTTCACCTATAATTTTTTGAATGTTATTAATTTTTTCTATATTATTCATTAATTTTTCAAATTTAACTATTTCACTTTTTAGATTATTTATTATTTTTATTTCCTTTTTCATTGAAGAAATATCTTTATTTTCAAATGCTTTATACCATAATTCTTGATGTTTTTCTATTTTTTCTATTTTTTTAACTTCTTCTAACATCTTGTTTCTGATATTATCTGAAATACTATTGATTGTAGTAGTTTTTAGATTTTTAATTACTTTAGACATATCTTTAGTAATAATTCCCTTTTTTCTTGCTGCATCTATTCCATAATTTAATCCTTTTGATATACTTTTTAATATTCCACCTTTTTTTATAGCTATATCCATTTCTTCTAAATTATTAAAATTTCCTTTTTTTATTCCTAAAAAGCTAGATCCAAATTCCTTTACTTTTTCTACAAGTGTTTTCATTCCTTCTTTGAATCCATTTTTTATTATAGAATTTTTAATATCAATAACTTGATCTTCTATTAAATTCGGTAACGCTGCTCTTATTCCTAAGTCAACAGCAAAATTAATACTTCCTAAAAAAATATCTTTCAAGAAATTGTTTTGACTTTTTCCGATTTCAATATTTTTTTCATCAATATCAACATTATTTTCTATTTCTAATCCACTTTCTAAAACATTTTCATTTTTCTTAATTTCTTGTTTGCTTTCTATATTATTTACATCAAAATTATATAATTGATTTAATAAATCCATTTTAGTAATTTCCTTCCATGTATTTTTCAATATTACATAAAGTTGCTATAACTTCTGAAACTTTCATATTTCTTATTTTATTGTAATTTTTCACTTCTTC
>CAUPPN010000060.1:0-6677 GCA_963513115.1 uncultured Eubacteriales bacterium
CTGAGTTTGTATATTTTGTTTTTCTTTTTTAATATTTTCTAATTCTGTTTTTAAAGAATTTATAGTCTTATCGTCTGTTGTTTTTGTATTTTTAGCATCTTGTATTTGTTTTTCTAATTCTTGTATTTTAGTATCTTTTTGACTATTTTGATTTGTTAACTCTTTTATCTTATTGTTTAATTCTGTTATCTCTTGTTCCTTATCACCTAATTGCTTTGTTAAGCTTGCTACTTGTTCTTTTAACTTTTGTGTCTCTACACTGCATGTATCTGATGTACTGCTTAATGTATCATATTTTGCTTGTAGGTCTTTTAATTGTTGTTCTAAGTCTTTGATCTTTTGTGTATTTGTTGTATTATTTGCTTTTTCTGCTTCTAATAATTTTTTAGTATTTGCAAGTTCACTTGAAAGATTATTTTTTTCTGATTCTATATTGTTTTTTGCTTGAGTTAATGTTGCTAATTGTTCTTTTAAGTTTTTAATTTCTTTTTCATTTGAAGTTTTTGTTTTTTCAAGTTCTGCTATTTTTCCATTTAATCCATTAATTGTATTATCTAAATCACTAATCTTTTTTGTATTTGTTTCATTTGTTTTTGTAAGTGTTGCTACTTTACCTTCTAGTTCTTTTATCTTTGCAGTTTTATCAGCTAATTGTTTTTCTAAGTTACTTATCTTTGTATTTAACTCTCCTATTGTTTTATCTTTTGCAGATATTTGTGAATTTAAATTGCTTATCTTTGTATTTAAATCTTCTATTTGCTTTTTTAATTCTGTATTTTCACTTAATGTTTTTGCATTTTCTGTTTGAAGAGTCTTTAATTCACCACTTACCTTATCTAAGTTACTTTGTATTGCCTCTTTTTCTGTTTTTATTTGATTTAACTCTTTAGTTAACTTTGCTATTTCTGCTTTATCTTTTGTTCCTTGTTGTTCTAATGTTGTTATCTTTGATTGTAATGATGCTATTTGTGTATCTTTTTGCTTATTACTTGATTCTAAGCTATTTATTTGATTATTCTTTTTTACAATCTCTGCTTGTAATTTTTTAATTAGTTCTACATTATCATATTTTTCTTTTAAATATCGTATATTTAAATCATATATTACTTCATTAGTATTAGTATTTTCTTTTGGTAATACACCTACACTATTTACATAGTATGTATTATCTTTTCTTACTGTATCATTGAAGTTTGCAATATCTAATGTGTATTTTATTGCATTTCCATCACTATCTATTATATCTGACTTATTTGTATAACTTCCTATTTGTACTTTTCCGCTACTTGTATCATATAGTTTCTTAGTATTTACTCTACTACCATTTTTATATAATACAACATCATAATTGTATTTAGCACCATTATATATATCTTTTTTAAGTACATTTGCATATATATTTAAAGTTTTTGGATATATTTGTATTGTTTCTTCTTCTTTTCCACCTACTTGTTTTTTTACAACATCATATGTTACTCCAGTTGGTAATCCTTCTAATATGTATGTTATATCTCTTACTTTTGTTCCATCTGCTCTTATTAAAGTATTGTATCTTTGATTTTCAGGTTGCGTATTTAACTTGCCTTCAAATAGTAAATTATTATTACGCATGGCTTTTACATTTACATTATTCAAACTAATATTATATGGATTCTGAATATTAGGATATTGTGCTGACTCTGTACCTTCTCCTTTTATTAAGCTATATGTTGTATATTCACCTGCTCCTTGTTCTTTGTAATAATTATTTTTAGAAGATAGATAAACTATTGGACGTGGTCTTGGATAATCACCATAACTATGAAACTCATTATTAAAGCTCGAAGTTACTTGTAAAATTGGACCAATTCCACTATATTCATTGTAACCCCAACCAAAATCAACCGTACTATCTACTTTGAACCTACGCGAAGCTAATGTGCTAAATTGACTAATAATTACATCTTTTAGTATATCTTTTCCTGTTTTTGCATCATATGTTTTTGTATGTACTTTATTTAATTCTCTTATATAATAGTCTTCATTTTTTATATCTGTTAATATCTTACTTGACTTACTTACCCCAATATCTTTTGTATTATATCTATCATTTTCTTCCACAGCTCTTGCATTTTTCTTGTTTAATGTTGGGTAATATACATTATTTTTTAGTTTATTTGATCCTATTGGATAAGTGTTTTTATCTCGATCGTCACTTAATTTTTGTCTTTGTTCATCTGTTGTTATTCCATATGCTTTTTCTATATCTGATAGTAACATTGGTCTTGCAGCTGTTCCTGTTTTTGTTTCTCTTCTAGTATCACCTTCTGATGGTATTCTAGAACCAACCTCATAGTCAAACCTCTTTGTTTCATCTGCACCATATCCATGACCATATAATCCAGCTATATTATGCATTTCTTTTTCATACCATAAATAACCTAAGGCACTTTTGAAATATATTGTTTTAGGTATTTCTGTTTCTACTAAGGCGATTGATACTTGATCACCCTGTATATCATATACTCTCCATTTAGTCTTGTATCCACTTACATCAACCGTTTGTGTTTTATAACCATTTCCTGATCTATCTAAATCTCCCTTAACTGATGTATATGTAAGCTTACTTTTTGGTACACTTGTTGTTTCTTTAGTATTAGGGTCTACTTGAATAGTATGATCATAATTTACATAGTCCCCTATTTTTAGTTTTGATCCTTTTACTGTAGTAATATTTGATTGTGCCTTTGCATTTTGTTTGTTATTTTTAATTACTCTACTATTATTTTTGTATAATCCAATTGTAATTAGAATAAGTAAAAGTATAAGAAAATACTTTGAAACACTTATTCTTTTCGATTGCTTTCTTGTCCTTTTCATATAGATATAATTCCTCCTAATACTAATAATTATATCTATCTTTCATATTTTCTTCTATCTTTTTTAATAACTGTATCCATTTTTTAACATATAAAAAAACTGAAATAGTTTCCTATTCCAGCTTTATATTATATTTTTCTTTTTCTAATTACTCCCTATACATAACTACTCTAAATCCCCATAATGGATCAAACTCTGTTTCTTTTTGTGCAGATACCTTAAGTGGTGTATTAGATATTTCTGCAGTACCACCTCTTAGTATCCTATAGAATACATTTGAAAGTCCCTCTTGGTTATCACTTGAACTACTTGAAGTAACTTCTTTTTGACTTGTTCTATCACTATATGTTTCTGTTGTCCACTCTCTTACATTACCTGCTAAGTCAAATATATTATTCATCTTATCTGTTTCAGTTTCACCAGTTTTTCTAACAGTACCTGAGTAATTTCCTTTATCTGTAGATGATGCATAATTTTGCTTATTTACTTCATCTATCCAAGTTATTGCCCTATACCATGCTGCACTAGTTGGTAATGATGTTTTAACTCCAGCATATCCTTCTACTTTTGCCATTTCTTCAGCAGCAGTTTTTGCTTTTAAGAAATTAACATTTGTCCAAGGAGTTTGTCCCTTTTGTATTGCAGGTGTTTCTTTTCCATCTGGTGTAGTAGCTTTTGCGACTTCATATCTACCCATATAGAAGCCTTTATATTTTGCAACACTATTATTAAGCTCATTATTTACTACAGAGTCATCCCTATAGCTTGGGTTTCCTTCCTTGTCCCTAATTAATCTACCAGATGCAACTGGAACCCATACAAATTCATTTCCATTTCCATCTTTTATTACCATACCATTTTGTGGTTCACCATCTACTTTAGTAAATCCATTTGGTATATATGGCTTATCTGCAGTTCTTATCATTATATTTTTAATACTTACATTAACCTGATCATATTGACCATTTTTACCGTATACTCCAAATAAGTAATCACCATTTTCTTCTACTATATATTCAGTCTTATCACCAGTTACCACACCATTATTAGGAAGTTTTATTCTATCTATTCCCAATTGATCTTGAGTTGTAGCAATTATTGTTATTTTAATTTTTTCTTGATCTGGTTCTGTACTAGATAGGCTATATTCAATATGTGGTTTTATTGCTTCTACTACATTTTGACTTCCCTTATCCTTACCTGATGATGTTGCTATTAAAAAACCAATTGTTCCTAATATTATAGCACCTATTATTATTCCGATTATTATTATTATTGTTTTATTTGAAACCTTATTTTCCTTATAATACATATTATTCCTTTTCCTCTTCTTTTGTTTATTTATATTTTATATTTTTTCTTTTTTCTAATTTTTTCCTTTTTCATCTAGTTATTACTATATATTAATTATTATATACTAAATTATATTATTTTATGCAATTATTATTTTTTTTATATAATTTTTAACATAGCTATATACTATATAATACACAATGTATTTTAACTATTACAACTTACATGCAGTTTCTAAAGCAAGTTTTATCATATTATTCATGCCGTTTTCTCTTTCTTCTTTTGTAAGTATCTCATCTGTATAATTTGCATCAGATACTGTAAGTAATGTTGCCGCTTTCTTACCTAAAAACTTTGCTGTTTCAAAAAGTGCAAAACTTTCCATTTCACAACCTAATATACCAAGCGTTTTAGGTATCCTCTCAAAATATAGTTTAGGATCTTTTGTATATATATCAAAACACTCACTACATGCAATATTTGCTTTTTTTAAAGCTATTTTCATATCTTTTGCAGTATCTTCTATCTTTTCATTAATATACTTATCAGGATATGCAAAATAGTTTGCTCTTCCTGTTAAATGTTTTGCAAAATTACTTTCAGTATATGATCCCCTAACCAAAATAGTGTCTCTTAGTTCTAATTTTTTAGAAATAGATCCCATTGAACCTATTCTAATTATTGTATCTACATCATAGAAATTATATAGCTCATAACTATATATTCCCATACTAGGTATTCCCATACCTGATCCCATTACAGTTATTTTCTTACCATTATACTTTCCTGTATATCCAAGCATTCCTCTAACTTCTGTAACAAGCTTTGCATCTTCCAAAAAATTTTCAGCAATGTATTTTGCCCTAAGTGGATCACCTGGCATTAATACTATTTTTGCTATTTCTTCTTTTTTTGCTCCAATATGTATACTCAATTTAATTACTCCTTTTAATATATTCTTCTAATATTTTTGCATAATCTATATCTTTTAGCTTTTCACCTCTTACTCTAATATCATAACCCAAATCTTCTAAAACAGATTTCATAATATCATTATCATATCTTCCATCAATTTTTATACTATTTAAAAATGTTTTTCTCCTATACAAAAATCCTATTGTAATTAGTTCAAAATATTTCTTTTCATCTACTACCTTTGGTACCTTTTCATTTCTAATATCTAACCTTACTACAGATGAATCCACCTTAGGTTGTGGTATAAAATTTGTTTTTGAAACAAATATGCTATCAGTAATATCTGCTATATATTTAACACCATATGTTAAAGCAGATGCATCTTTAGTTCCAAGATCTGCCTTCATCCTATCTGCAAATTCTTTTTGTACCATGATACAAATATTTGTAATACTACTACTATAATCTAGCATCTTAAATATTATTTGGCTTGTAATATAGTATGGTATATTTGCAACTACCTTAAGCTTAATATCTTCCTTTTTCATGTCTAACTTTTCTGAAATTTTTCCTATTAAATCATCAATATCTACCTTTAATATATCCTCGTTTACTAGCGCAAAATTATCATAATCATATAATATATCTGAAAGTGGGTTAATTAAGTCTCTATCTAATTCTACTGATACTACAAATTTAGCCTTTTCAAGTAATTTTTTAGTTAAAGTACCAATACCTGGTCCAATTTCTAATATAATATCATCTTCTGTAACTTCTGCAAGATCAATTATTCCATCTAATATTTCTTCGTTTACTAAAAAGTTTTGCCCAAATTTCTTTTTGAAATTAAGATGATATTTTTTCATAATCATTTTTGTTTCATTATATATATCCATCTATCTCACTATTTCCTATCTTCTTATTATTACTATCTATTATTATCTTTTCTTATTCCTTTTTCTATACACATTATATATTATATTATTTTGCATTAGCAAATATTAATATATTATATATAATAATTAAAAAATAATATACAAAAATAATTTTTTTAGAACACATTAAACATTAGAAAAAACTATATTTCATTATCTTTCATTTAGTTACTTTTCATTGAAGAATTAAGCAAAATAATATATCATATAATATATATTAATTAATTAAAATAATGTAAAGAGGAAAATATGGAAAAAATACCAAAGAAAAAGAATAATAAGAAAGTAACTAAAAAAAGTCAAAAAGAGAATGCTTTAACTAATATTAAAAATGTTAAAGATGTCAAAGATGAAAAAAAGAAAGCTACTATACAGGAAAAAGAAAATGCTAGAAAGAATAAAAGTATAAAAAATGATAAAGCTAAGAATGATAACACACTTCTTGCTAAAGCAAGGGCATTTTTTGTAGAGCTTGAAAAAAACTTTTCTTCACTTTTCAAAAAAGAAAAAGATATTAAATATATATCAGAATACTATGAAGTTCCATATAGGTATGATGAAACTACTGTTAAGATAATAGCTCAAAATCCATATAAGCTTTATGTATATTGGGATATTAGTAATAAGAAAAAAGAAGAGCTAATTTCAAATTATGGAAAAGACTTTTTTACTAAA
>CAUPPN010000061.1:0-6619 GCA_963513115.1 uncultured Eubacteriales bacterium
CATAAGAGTATAAATATGCTATAATATATATGAATGATATTCATTTATAGTGTAGATAAATATCTGAACTAGAGTAAAATTATTATTATGTACAAAAAAGGAGAGACTAAAATGACAAAAACTAACAAAGTACAAGGTAGAGCAGGACAAAGAAGAAATACAAGTAAAATGGCACCAAGTAGGCCACCTATGAAACATAAGAAACATAGAAAATATACTAAAAAGCAAATCTATAGAAATCGTAGAATTTTTGTAGGAGTTGCAGCAGTATTATTTTTTATAATTGTTTTTTCACTTGTAAACGTAGGAGTAAAAGCCTATAAGGGTATAAGTAATCGCAATAAGTTGAAACCAGAAGTTCAACAAGTTAGTATAACTGATGATGTGGTTAGCAACTATAACAGATTTAATTCTGGATTTGTTCCAAGCAAAGAAATTCAATTTTCTTCAAATTATGATACCAGAGTTGGAAAACTCTATACCATAACTGAAATTGATGAATTTAATCATTTGATTAGAACATCAGGAAAATTTAGAGAAGGTAGTGTATTTTACACTCATCCTGAAGCTTTCTTGAAAGCTCAAGAACAGACAGGAGTAAACGCATTATTCATGATTGCAGTATGCAATATAGAAAGTAATGGCGGATTAGCTTGGGAAGCAATTCCTAAAAAGAGCAATAACATTTTTAGCATAAAAACTATTAATGGAGATTGGGCAAGTTATGATAGTATTGACGATGCTGTAATGGCATTTGCAAGACTAATATCTGAAGGTAGTTATTACTGGAAAGAAGATAACTTCAATGTAAATAGTATAGGAAAAATATATTGTGAAGAAGGTCATTGGACACAATATGTTAATGACACAATACAAGATTGTCTAGAAACTCTAGCTAGATAATAGTATTTTTAGAGTATAGGTTGTTTATCTATACTCTTTTTTTTATAACTCATATTTTTTAATTTTATTTTTTTAATATTATTCTTTTTGTTAGATTTAGTATTTATCATTATTATCATTATTACTAAATAAAAAGTATAATTTAAAAAGATAACTAAAGCATATAAGTTAAGTAAAAAAAACTGATTGAAAAAAGGTATTAAAAGTGATATAATTTTAAATATCTAAAAAGAAATTAAGGAGTTATATATGATAATAGAACCATCACTTACAGAATTAAGCAAAATAATACCAGATAGGTATGAATTAATATTAACAATTGCAAAAAGAGCAAAAGAATTACAAGGAGGTTCAGATAAATTAACAAGATTTGAACATCCAAATTATTTAACAGTTGCAGCGCATGAAATTAAAGAAGGACTAGTAAGACCTACAGAAAAGAAAGAAGGATTATATTAATGATAGTTGTATTATCTGGAGTTTCAGGCTCAGGAAAAGATACAATAAAAACAAGGTTAATTGAAAGAAATTCAGATATAGTAAGTATACCATCATATACAAGTAGAGAAATAAGAGAATTTGAAATAGAAGGTAAAGAATACTATCATGTAGATAAAAAAACATTTGAAAATATGATAAAAGATGGTAAATTCTATGAATATAATATTCATCATGACAATTATTATGGAACAAATAAGGAAATATTGGATAATGCTATTTCTGAAGGCAAAATAATAGTAAAAGATATTGATGTAAATGGAACAAAATCATTAAAAGATATATTTAAAGAAGATATTAAAATCATAACAATTTTTTTATACATAACAAAAGAAGAAATGGAAAAAAGATTAAGAGATAGAGAAGATAATTTAAGCGAAGAAAAATTAAAATTAAGAATTAGTAGATATGATTATGAAACAGAAAAATCAATAGAATATGATTATGTAATTAAAAACAATAATGTAGAAGAAACTGTGAAAAAAATAGAAGAAATAATAGCAAAAGAAAGGAAAATATAATTTGTTTGCTAAAATAGTTATAAATTCTAAAGCATCAGAATTAAATACTACTTTTGATTATAGGATACCAAAAGAATTAGAAGAAAAAATACATTTAGGGACAAGAGTTATTGTTCCTTTTGGATTAGGTAAAAATACAAGAGATGGCTATGTAATTGCTATTATGAAAGAATCAGAGTTTGAAAAATATGGAAAAAAGAAGTGCAAAGAAATATCAGAAGTTGTAGATTCATATGATATTTTAACAAAAGAAAAAATAAGGCTTGCTAAATGGATGTCACTTAGATACTTTTCAAATATATCTGAGTGCATTAAACTTATGGTAAACCCAGAAACTACAAATAAGAATATTGAAAATATAATAAAAGAGAAAAAGCAAAAAATAGTTTCAATAGATAAAAAAATACTTAAAGAAGATATAATGCAAAAATATATATATGAACTATTAGAAACATTAGAAAAAGATAAAGAAAGTATAGTAGTTGATACATATAATTTTAAAACATCTGAAGATGAAAATATTATAACAAAATATAATCTAACAGATAAAAGAAAAATAGCATTAGATATGCTAATTTTAAATGGAAAAATATTAGAAGAAAAACAAGAAAACAAAAATAAAATAATAGAAGTATCTATGCCACTTAAAGAATATAGAGAATTAAAATTAGTAAGTGACGGATTAATAAAAGGACTTGAAGAAAAAGGAATAATAGTTAAAAAAGATGAACAAGTAACATACAATGAATTTGTATATAATGATTATAATGCAGATGAAAAAGAAAAAGACTTAGTATTAAATAATGAACAGCAAAAAGTGTATGATAATATTGTAGACTATGTTGAAATGAATATGTATAGTAAGCATTTGATATTTGGAGTAACTGGGTCTGGAAAAACAGAAATATATATACAATTGATTAGGAAAGCAATTGAAAATGAAAAAACTGCAATTGTATTAGTGCCAGAAATAGCACTAACACCACAAATAGTTGAAAGATTTACTAAAAGATTTGGATCAAATGTAGGAGTACTACATAGTAGGTTATCTAATAGAAAAAGATATGAAGAATGGAATAGAATATTAAGAGGAGAAGCAAAAATTGTAATAGGTACAAGATCTGCAATATTTGCACCACTTAAAAATGTAGGGATAATAATTATAGATGAAGAACAAGACCAATCATACATTTCTGATATGCAACCAAAGTACAATGCAAAAGAAGTAGCAGATGAAATTTCAAAAACATATAATTGCCCACTAGTACTTGGAAGTGCAACACCACTTGTAGAAACATATTATTATGCAGAAAAAGAAGATATAATATTACATAAGTTAACTAAAAGAATAGGTAAAAATGTATTACCTAAAGTAGAGATAGTAGATATGAAACATGAAAAATCTATACTATCTAAAAGAGTAAAAGAAGAACTATTAGAAAATCATAAAAAAGGAAATCAAAGCATATTATTTTTAAATAGGAGAGGATACTCTAGCTTGGTAATGTGTACAAATTGTGGATACACATTCAAATGTAATAGGTGCGATGTATCACTTACATACCATAAAAAAGATAATAGCTTAAAATGCCATTACTGTGGTTATACAAGAAAATACCCGGATAAGTGCCCAGAATGTGGAAAGAAACTTAAAAATGCAGGTATTGGAACAGAGCAATTAGAAAAAATAGTAAACAAGGAATTACCAGAACTTACTACAATTAGAATGGACTTAGATACAATAAGTTCTAAAGTAACACATGAGGATGTAATAAACAAGTTTAAAAAAGATAATATAGATATATTAATTGGAACACAAATGGTAACAAAAGGACATCATTTTCCTAAAGTAACATTATCATGTGTAGTGCTTGCAGATAGCATGTTAAACTTTGAAGGATATATGGCAACAGAAAATGCATTTCAAAATATAGTACAGGTAATTGGAAGATCAGGAAGAGAAGAAGAAGGGCTTGCAATAATACAAACATATAATCCACAAGATGTTGTAATTAACATAGCCAAAGAATCAGACTATGAGAAATACTATAACTATGAGATAGCGGCAAGGGAGGTACTAAACTACCCGCCATTTAAGGATATAATATCTGTATCTGTATTATCATATAAAGAAAATAAGGCGGTATTTTTTGCAAAGGTAGTCAAAGAAAATTTGCAAAAAATGCAACTTAAGTTTAAAGAAAAAGAAGAAAAGAAACTTGTAAAACTAGAAGAAATGCCAAAAGATGAAAAAGTGAAAAAAGAAATAGAAAAATCAAAACAAAATATATATGTACTACAAAATATGATAATCATGCAAGAAACACCATACTATATTAGTAAAATTAAAAATCAATACAGATGGAAAGTAATAATTAAATGTGATTATAATTCATATATTGCTAAAATACTTAATTTTATTAAAAAAGAACTAACTAATCAAAAAGATCCTATGATCTCTGTAGAGTTAAACCCAAATACAATATAATAGAAGGAAATAATATGAAAAAAGAAATAATTGAGCCAAGAACCTTAAAAGGTTTTATGGAATTATTACCAAAAGAACAAATAATATTTAATGAAATATATAATACAATAAAAGATGTATATGAGCTATATGGCTTTTTGCCATTAGATACTCCTGTAATTGAAAGACAGGATGTATTACTTGCAAAAGCAGGTGGTGAAACAGAAAAGCAAATATACAAATTTAGTAAGGGTGATACAGATATGGCACTAAGATTTGATCAAACTGTACCACTTGCTAAATATGTTGCTAAAAACTACAATGAACTTACATTTCCTTTTAGAAGATACCAAATATCAAAGGTATTTAGAGGAGAAAGACCACAACAAGGAAGATTTAGAGAATTATATCAAGCAGATATTGATATAATTGGAGATGGAAAGCTAGATGTTATATATGATGCAGAAATACCAAGTATTATATATTCAATATTTAGAAAATTAGATATAGGAAAGTTTTTAATTAGAACAAATAACAGGAAGATACTAAATGGACTATATGAATATTTAGAATTAAGTAATATATCTCAAGATATTATTAGAATAATAGACAAGATAGACAAGATTGGAAAAGAAGAAGTTAAAAAATTACTTTTAGAATTAATAGAAGATGATAAAAAAGTAGAAAAGATAATGGAAATAACCCTAATTGAAGGAAGTAATCTTGAAAAAGTAGAAAAGCTAAGAACACTTGGTATAGAAAATGAAAAGTTTAATCAAGGGCTTTTTGAAATAGAAGAAGTATTAAAATATGCTAAAACATTTGGAATATCTGATGATTACATTAAATTTGATATGACAATTGCAAGAGGATTAGACTATTATACAGGAACAGTATATGAAGTATTTATTGAAGGATTAGAAGAAATAGGAAGTGTATGCTCTGGTGGAAGATATGATAATTTAGCAGAATATTATACTGATAAGAAATTACCAGGAGTAGGAATTTCAATAGGACTTACTAGATTATTTGATAGACTATATAATTATGGAAGATTAAAAGTATCAAAAAATTATCAGTCACAAATAATAATATTACCGCTTACAAATGAAGAAAAAATTAAAAAAGAACAAATTTTAGATTTGATTTAAAATAATTCTTATGTTATAATTTGAATATTATTGATATGCGTATAGAAACGTAAATTTAAAACGGAGGTAAGAAAATGGCAAAATGTGAAATAACTGGTAAAAAAACAACTACTGGAAGAAAATTAAGTATAAACCGTTCTCAAGTAAGTAAGAGAGCTAAAAGACAAGTAAAACCTAATATACAAAAAAGAAAAGTAGTTATGCCAGATGGTACTGTTAAAAAAATGAATATTAGTACATCAGCATTAAGAACAATGAATAAAAGGAATAACGCTGAGTAATAATGAAAAATAGAAAAGAAACAATTAGAATATTAGATGAATTAAAAAATTACTATCCAGAGGCTAAAGGTTCTCTGGATTTTAATAATGCATTTCAACTTGCAGTAGCTGTATTACTTTCTGCACAATGTACAGATAAGAGAGTAAACGAAGTTACACCAAGACTTTTTGCAAAAGCACCTAACGCAACTGAAATGGCAAAATTAACACAAGAAGAAATAGAAGAATATGTTAGACCTTGTGGCTTTTATAGGAATAAGGCTAAGAATATATTAATAATGAGCAAGCAAATTGTTGAAAAGCATGGTGGAGAAGTACCAGAAACTATGAAAGAGTTAACAGCTCTTGCTGGTATAGGAAGAAAATCTGCAAATGTTATTATGCTACAAGCATTCAAGAATCCTGAAGGAGTAGCAATAGATACTCATGCTAGAAGAATATGTAACAGGCTTGGTATTAGCTATGAAAAAGACCCAGAAAAAATAGAAAAAGAGCTACTTAAAAAGATAGAAAAAAGACAGATACACTATGCGAATCATGTTTTTGTAATATTTGGAAGAGATAAATGTAAGGCAAGAAACCCACAATGTGAAAGTTGTCCTATTAAAAAAGACTGTGAATACGTAAAAGAAATTGAAATGAAGAAGTAAAAGAAAAAATGGTAAAAATAAAATAATATAAGTAAAAAAAGCTGAGAAAATATCTCAGCTTTTTTGTTTGCCTAATGTTATACTAAATAATTATTTGCTTTTAGAATCTAAGTTTTTTCTTATTTCTTTAACATTTCTCCATAAGCTA
>CAUPPN010000062.1:0-6325 GCA_963513115.1 uncultured Eubacteriales bacterium
GAACTAGAAGAAAAGAATAAGCTAAATGAAGAAGAACTAAAAGAAAAAGAATTACTAGAAAAGAAGATAAAAGAGTTAGAAGAAAAAGCTAAAAAACTAGAAGCTGAAAAAGAAGCACTTGCTAAAAAGATAATGGAACAAGAAAAACAAAAAGAAGAAGATAATAATAAAAAAGATGATGAAAAAGAAGAAAATAATTCAAAACCAAATAATGTAAATAATAATAGTAATGATAAAAATATATCTGAAAAGAATAATACAGTAGCAAGTACAAATAAGAAAAACAATAGTAAAAATACAAGTAATAACAAAATACCACATGCAGGAGCAGGAAGCTTAATAATACTTACTATAATAACTGCAGGAGTTAGTATATATACTAAAAAAGTTGTAAGCAAGAAATAGTTTGAAATTATAATATGATAAAATGATAAAAAAATATAAATAATAATTTAATAATATGCAGGTTAGATTAATCTAACCTGCATTCTTTATTGTTAATTATTTATTTATTTAATTGATTGCTTAAATAATTAATTACTTAATCACAATTAATTATTTAAATGTATTAGGCATACACTAACATACATTAACATATAATATTTTATGTTATGTTATGTATATTAAAAAAAAGATAAGAAAGTATATATGAATTGAAGAAAATATATGTATATAATATGATAAAAATGTATAATTAAATTAAAATAGAGGAAGAAAAAATATAATGAAGATAACATTTTGTGGAGCTGCAAGAGAAGTTACAGGTTCTAACTTCTTGGTAGAAGCAGCAGGTAAGAAATTTTTAGTAGATTGTGGGTTAATACAAGGGCGTATGTCTGATGCAGAAAGAAATTATGATGATTTCATATATAATCCTCAAGATATAGATTTTATGCTACTAACACATGCACATGTAGACCATTCTGGAAGAATACCAAAACTTGTAAAAGAAGGGTTTAAAGGTGATATATATGCAACTAAAGCAACAATAGAATTAAGTGAGATAATGCTATTAGATACTGCACATATACAAGAAACTGAAGTAGAATGGAAAAATGAAAAAAGAAGAAAAAAAGGCGAAGTAGAACTAGAACCATTATTTACTATAGAGGATGCTAAAGATTGTATTGTACAATTCAAAGAAATTGAATATATGGATATAGTTGAAATAGACGAAAATATACGTGTAAGATACAATGAAGCAGGACACATGTTAGGATCTGCAATTATTGAAGTATGGGTAACTGAAAATGGTAAAACTACTAAAACAGTATTTACTGGAGACTTAGGAAACAATGTAAGTACAATACTAGAACCTGCAATGCCAATAATTTCTGCAGACTATTTAGTAATGGAATCAACATATGGTTCAAGAAACCATGTAGGGCAAGAAGATAATGAAACAAAGGCTAGAAACTTCATAGACATAGTAGCTAAAACACTTAAAAGAGGTGGTAATGTTGTAATACCATCATTTGCAGTAGGTAGAACACAAGAAATAATATATGAGATAAATAAGATAAAAGATAGGTTAGATTGCAAATTACAAAGAGACCAAAAGTTTTTAGAACAAATAGAGCTAATAGAAAATACTAAAGTATTTGTAGATAGCCCACTTGCAATAAAAGCAACAGAAATATTTGCTAAAAATATTAATCTTTTAGATGAAGAATCAAGATTAAGGACAAAAAGAGGCGATGACATATTTGAGTTTTCAGGCCTAAAATTTACTGTAACACCAGATGAATCGAAAGCAATAAACTTTGAAGAAGAACCAGTAATTATAATATCTGCATCAGGAATGTGTGATGCTGGAAGAATAAAACACCACTTAGTAAACAACCTATGGAACCCTAAAAACACAATACTATTTGTAGGATACCAAGCAACAAATACATTAGGAAGAAGATTAGTAGACGGCGAAAAACAAGTTAAGATATTTGGTGAAGACATTACAGTAAATGCTGAAATAGAATATATTGAAGGATACTCAGGACACGCTGATCAAACATGGCTTATGAACTTTGTATACTCATTTAGAGAAAAACCTAAAGCAATATTTTTAGTACATGGTGAAGAAGAATCACAACTAGTACTAAAAGCTAAAATAGAAGAAGAAATTGGTATAACTACATATATGCCATACTATGGAGATAAGTATAATATATCTGAAATAGTTATACATGAAGGAAAATTAAATAAAAAAGGTCCTGAAAGACTAAGAAAGAAAAAACTTGTATTTGCAGATAGGCTAAATGAATTATCTGGCGTAGTAAATAGAATGAGTGGTGAAGTAGAAAATAGTATAATAGGTGAAACTGTAACAGATGAAACAAAAGATGTAGCATCTGAAAAACAAATAGACATGCTATATCATTTAGTAGATAAGCTAGATGTATTCAAAGTAGAAATACTAAACCTAATAGAAAATGTAAAACTTGGAACAGGAAACAATGACGAAAAAATAGTAGGAGATATATTTAAAAGACATTATCCACTAATTATTGGACAAGATAAAGAAGGAAATTTAGTAATAGACAAAGATGGATCAAAAGAGTTTTTTGAATACAAAAAAGAAAAAGAAAAATTAAAAAAACAGATAAAAAAAGATATAGAAAAAACGAAAAAAGATGATAAAGATGATAAAAAAGAAAAAAATGAAAATAAAAATCAAGAATCTTTAAAAAAAGAAGTAAGCAAGTTAGAAAAAGAAATAGAAGACCTAGAAAAAGAATTAGCAAATGCTAATAATGAAAATAATAAAAATGATGAAGAGTAACAATAATAATTAGTAAAGGAATACAAGAAAATATGGAAAGTGATAAATACTATAATGATGCAATATATGGAAATGAAAAAATAACTGCAAGCTTAAATAGGAATGGAAAACTAATTAGACTATTTTATCCAAATCCAGACTATATGCAATTAGTAGACTATTTTGATGTAGTATTTAAGATAAACGATGAATACATATATAATGTATCAAATGATTTAACTTCAAAATATAATCAATATTTTAAAGAAAAAACAAATGTAGTAGTAACAGATATTAAAAATGAAAATATTGGATTAGACATAGTGCAAAAAGATTTTGCATTAATAGATGAAAACGTATTAATTAGAAACTATGAAATAACTAATACAAAAGAAGAAGCAATTAATATTATGCCAATACTTTCATCTAAGATAATGACAAGCTTAGCAAATGAAGCGGGTACTATGGTAAACGAAGATGCTTCTTCTCTTGTACAATACAATCATGAATATTCACTATGCATATTTTCTAAAGAAGATATATTTAAAAAGAAGGTAAACAATAGCAATTTAGATATTGAAAATGGTGATTTTGACTATAGTCAGTATATTGGGTTATCTAATGGCTCTAGTATTTCATACAAGAAAAAAGAAATAGCACCTGGTGAAACATTAACTTTTACTATATACATATATGTAAATGAAAATAGTAGTATGAATGTATTTAAAGATACAGAATTCGAAATAGTTAGAATAAAAAAGATGAACCCAAATGACAAGGAAAAAGAAGTTACTAGATATTGGGAAAAGTTTACAGATAGGCATATTAAACATGATATATCAAAATTACCAGAAGAGATGCAAAAAATATATATAAGAACAATACTACTTTTTGAAATACTAAGAAATAGTAAAACAGGAGGAATACCTGCAGCACTTGAAATAGACGAAGGTAAAACAAAATCAGGCAGGTACTCATTTGTATGGCCAAGAGATGCATACTATACTCTTAAAGCATATAATATATTAGGATTTGAAAAATACTCTGAAAAGTTCTTTGATGTATTTTTGCAAAATACACAAAGTAGAATAGGAAGATGGGAACAAAGATTCTATACTTCAGGATCACTTGCTCCATGTTGGGGATACCAGATAGATGAAACAGCGATAGTAATTGCCCTTGCATATGAGCAATATATGTTTTCTAAAAATGAAGAGTTTTTGAAAAGAAACTTACAAATGCTACAAAATGCATACAAGTACGTATTAAACTATGTAAAAAAAGTAGTATATGAAAATGAAAAAACAAATACATTTGACCTTTGGGAAAACTATGAAGGTGAAAGCACATATGGACTTGCAAGCTGTTATGCAGGCCTTGAAAGCATGAAAAATATATATGAAGTAATGATAGAAGAGCTAAAAGATAACAGGCTAAGGGTTGAACAAATGAGAAGAGAAATTAAAGAAATTGAGCCACTTTTATTAGACCTAAAAAAATATATAGAAGATAATTACTATAATGAAGAAAGACAAAGCTATGTAAATAATTTAGAGGAAAACAAGATAGATATAAGTACACTTTCACTTGTTACACCATTTAACATATTTACTGAAAAAGAAAATAAGATAACAAATACTGTAGCAAATATAGATATGACACTTAAAACACATACAGGTGGATATATTAGATATGAAAATGATTATTACTTAGGAGGATATCATCCTTGGACTATTGCAAATCTTTGGATGAGCATGTATAATGCTCAATGTAATGATTGGATAAAAGCAAAGGAAAATCTTAATTTCGTAGTTGCAACAGCAACAGAAAATGGATATATAGCAGAACAAGTAAACAATGAAACTATGAAAGCAGAATGGGTAATTGGATTACTATGGGCACATGGTATGTATATTTGTATGCTAGATAATATTATTAAAAATAACAAGTTAGATAAGGAAGATAAGGAAGATAAGGAATAAATGGCAAAAGGAAAAACAATATGGGTATGTTCAGAATGTGGAAATGAAAGCCCTAAATGGATGGGAAAATGCCCAGCATGTGGAGCGTGGGATACATTCTATGAAGAAAAAAAGCAAGATACAAAACAAGTAAATAGATTCTCTGAAAATAAAACAAAAGATGATGTTGAAGTAATTAGACTAAAAGATGCCAAAAATGGTAATTTTACTAGAATAACAAGTGGATATGATGAAGTAGACAGAGTATTAGGTGGAGGATTTGTAAATGGATCTTTAACACTAATTGGAGGAGAACCTGGAATTGGTAAGTCAACTTTGATACTTCAAATGTGTGAAAATATAGCAAAAGGTGATAAAAAGGTATTATACATATCAGGAGAAGAAAGTGCAGAGCAGATTAAGCTAAGAGCAGACAGATTAGGAGCAGATAGTGAAAATATATACTTTTTAGCAGAAACAGATATGACAATAATAGAAGAAAAGATAGAAGAAATAGAGCCTGATTTTTGTGTAATAGACTCAATACAAACAATGTTTTCAAGTGAAATAACATCAGCACCTGGAAGTGTAAGTCAGGTAAGAGAAATAACTGCAAAGGTTATGAGAATATGTAAAAGACAAAATATAACAACTATAATTGTAGGGCATGTAACTAAAGATGGAAATATAGCAGGACCTAGAGTATTAGAACACATGGTAGATACAGTACTATATTTAGAAGGTGAAAGATACTTTGTATATAGGATGCTAAGAACACAAAAAAATAGGTTTGGTTCAACAGATGAAATTGGTATGTTTGAAATGACAGAACAAGGCCTTATGGAAGTATCTAATCCATCTACAGTACTTTTAGAAGAAAGAGATGAAGATATAATAGGAACTGTAATTGCACCATCACTTGAGGGAACTAGAACAATATTAATAGAACTACAAGCACTTACTACAAGAACAGCATTTGGAATGCCAAGAAGAAGTGCATCAGGAATAGACTATAATAAGCTTAACCTACTTATTGCAGTAATAGAAAAATATTTAAAAATACCACTATCATCACATGATGTATATACAAATATAGTAGGTGGCATTAGGGTAAATGAACCCGCAATAGATTTGGCAATAGCAATTGCAATAATATCTAGCTACAAAAACAAGCATATAGCAAGTGATACAGCAATTATTGGAGAAGTAGGACTAACAGGTGAAGTTAGAAATGTATCAATGATAGACAAGAGAATAAAAGAAATAGAAAAGCTAGGATTTAAAAAGATAATAATGCCATATAGTAATTATAGTAGTATAAAAAATAAGAAATATAATATGGAAATAATATGTGTTAAAAATATTACAGAAGCAATTAAAAAGTTAGGGTTATAATGTATAAGCTAAGATAGCTAAAAGCTACTTGGCTTTTTTATTGCATAAATATTTTTTGTTACAATATTTTGAATTATATGATAATATATATATAGTTAAATATTTTAAAATAAATATAGGGGGAATATATGGAAGAAGAGAAAGTTCAAAATAAGAAGAAAAGTAAAAAAACTTTTTTTATAATTTTTATATTATGTATAATATTTATTTG
>CAUPPN010000063.1:0-6106 GCA_963513115.1 uncultured Eubacteriales bacterium
GAATATTTACTGCAGCCAATTGATCTCTTAATTTTTTCTTATCTTTGCTTTTGACTTGTACTTTTTCCATAATATTGTCTGCTTCTATAGAACTATATCTTTCATCTTGTGTTTCAATTACTAAGTTATTAAATTTGCATTTTAACTTATGTAGAAAATTTTCTGTTTTTTCTACTCTAAATCCAGGTGTTCCATCTACATTATATGGCATACCTAGTATTATCATTTCAACATTGTATTCTAATACTATTTCTTCAATTCTTTTTAATGTTTTTTTGTCATTTGTACTTTCAATTGTTTCTAAGCCATAAGCTGTTAATTCTAATGGATCAGTAAGTGCGATTCCTATCCTTGCATCACCATAATCAATAGCCATCTTTCTCATTAATCAAGCTCCAAATATTTCTTAATCATTTGTTCTAACAAGTCATCTCTTTCAATTTTAATTATCTTGCTTCTTGCATTTTTATGATTTGTAATATATGTTGGGTCACCAGAAAGTATATATCCAACCAATTGATTTACTGGATTATATCCATTTTCTAAAAGTGCTGAATATACTTCTTTTAATATTTCCTTTGCTTCTTTAATTTCTGCTTGTTTTGCAAGTTCTGTATTATAGTTCATAGTCTTATCATCTGCCATAACAACCCTCCTTGATACGTGTTATCTGTAATTATATATTAGTATTTTACTACTTTTTTGTCAACTATTTTTTCTAGTCTGTTTTCTATTATTCCAATTTCAGATCCTTTTGTATATTTAATTGTTACAATTTCTACTTTAGGATTATTTTCCAATTTAGATATTTTATCTTTTAATTTTGAAATAATATCTTTTTCTTCTAATTTTTCTTTTGTAACTCCTGGAAATGCTATAACAAATTTAGGCCCCATATATCTAACCACAATTGTATCTAGTTTTTCTCTTTCGAAAAAATTAGATATTTCATTTGCAATTAAAATTATTGTCTTATTTCCTGCATCTCTAGAAATCTCATCATTTATTTCTACTAAGTTTGCTATTTTAAGCATTGCTATTTCAGAAGAATCATATTTATCTAGTATATTTCTTCCTTCTGTTAACATATACTCATTTGTTTTTAAATTTGAATAATAATCAGTTCTGGTCATTTGTTCTAGTGATGTTTCATATGATAATGAACTTATCATTTCACGAATTGCTTTTCTTAATATTTCTACAATATCTTTAGATATTTTGAAATCTTCTCTTTCTTTTAAAATCCAATATCCTACAAATATATTTTCATAATATAATGGGCAAAATAATATATTTTTGATATCTTCAAAATTTGTATATATCACATTATTTTTTTCTATAGCATCTTTTATTTCATTATTTCTATCAATTTGAAGTAATTTTTTAGTGTCTTTTTCTTCTAAATTTGTAGATTTAATTAAAAAGTCTATACCATCAAAATATATTATACTTGAACTTAATAATTTAAATTCATCAATTATTGTATCATTTAACTTTATTATTTTTTCATCAGTAGATGTAGTCTCAGATGATATTTCAACTATCTTTTTTAATATATATAATTTTTCAACTTTCTCTTTTGAAGAAATTACATTACTAATTTGTTTTTTAATATATATCATATATATCAAAAGTATAACTACAATAACCAACTCTATTGTTATTATATATGGCAATTTTTGCTCCTTTTACTATTATTAATATCTTCTCATATTCCCCATATTATTCATACCATTTTGCATATTAGGTCCACCTTGTGGTCTAAACTCATTTTGTATAACTATTTTTTCTTTTCCCTTATTTTCTAATGTATAAATATTATTTGCAATTAATTTTAATTGTTCAATAAATGGTTTTGGGTAACCTGTAATATCTAATTTGCATTCAACAATATTTGTTAAATATCTTTGATATACTCCAATATCAAATGGTACTGAAAATACATTTACTGTATTCCTATTAAATAATTGTTCCATGCTTGACATAGTTGGACTATTATATGTAGACAATCCTCCTATAATAAGTTTCTTATTTAATCCCTTAACTGGCAATTCTTTATTAATAATTATTTTTATTTTTTCATCATTTAATATATTAGCTTTTTTAAGTTCTTTCATAAAATGTGTAAGCGGTTGCATTGTTAATATATCTAATGTTTGTATTGCAAATATATTATTTGCATATGCAAAATATTCTTTTGGTGTACTATAATCTGCATCGATTAATACAACCGTATGATTGTTATATAATGTAGTAAGTACTTTTCCTGCTTCTCCATAGCAAGAATTATCAAATGGTGTTCCAGTATACATTGTTAAATTTCTATTTAACTGTATACCTTCTGCTATTCCATGTTTCAACTTATTAATAGATTCTGCCGCTATATTCCTTAATTCTTCATTATTATCTGTTGTCATATAGTAATCATTCTTATTTCTTGTCATATCAAGTATTGCAGTATTAATTCCAATAGATGCAAATATCATTGCAAGTGAATTAATCATAAATGTAACACCGCTCTTGCTTGTACCTACAAATATTGCGCTCTTGTTATTTACATATTTTTCTAATATTTTAGGATCAAAATTTTCTTTTGGTGCATATCCATTATGTGCTTGTAGATTTCTCATGCTATTCATATTATTCATATTGTGTATATTTTTCATATTTGGATTTGCATTAATATTTTGATTATTATGCATTCCTACATTTGGAACTTTATTATAATTATTGTTCATATTCTTATGCATATTTTGCATATTATGTCTTTGACTATTTTGATTGTTTTGATTATTTAATGTAGTTATATTTTGATTTTGTTGATTATTAAACGCATTATTATTATTATTAATTTGATTATCCTTATTATTTTCAACTACATTATTTGTTGGTTTGTTTTGATCTATATTAATATTAGCATTATTATTTTCAACATTTGTTTTTATCTTTTTATTTACTTCTTCTGGTATAATCTCACCAATATTTTTTATTTCTTCTATATCTATTTTATTTTCTACTTTTTGTTCTTGTTCTTGTTGTGGATTTTTTTCTGAAACAATAACATTATTTGAAGGTTCTAATTTTTTATTTATTTCTTCTTCTTTAGATTTTTCTATTCCTGATTTAAAATCTTTTATATCTGTTTCTTCTAAACCTATATCTCTTATATCTTCTGTTACTCTATCATTATTTATACTATCAATTCTAATAGGTTTTTGTATTTGCTTATTACTACTATTAATACCATTGTTGTTATTATTATTTACTTCTTGCTTTGGTTCTTGCCATTTTTCTAATTGTACTTTTTTAGGTTCTTCTTTTTCTTCTTCAAATTCTATTTCTATATCATCGTCTACTTTATTGTCTTTTATCTTTTGTACTTCTTCGTGTTTTTGTTTTTCTTCTGCCTTTGGTTCTTCTTCTTTTACTAAATGAACTTCCTTAGGTTCTTCTTGTTCTTCTTCAAATTCTATTTCTATATCATCATCTACTTTATTGTCTTGTACATTTGGTATTGATTCTTCTTGCTCTTGTTCTTTTCCTAATTGTATTTCTTCAGATTCTTCCTTTTCTTCTTTAATACCATCATTTATTGCTTCATGATTATTTTTTTGTTCATTATCAAAATCATTATTATTATTGTTGCTTTCTTCTATCTTACTTTCTTCTGGTTGTTCCAGTTGCTTTTCTTCTAATGAAATTTGTTCTAATTCTTTTTTAAGATTTTCTATTTCTTGATCAACTTCAGATAATTCTTCTTTTTTAGTATCTTCTTCGCTTATTGCTTCTGTTTTTGCTTGTTTTGAAAATTCGTTATTTTCGTTATTTTCATTATTTTCATTTGCTTCACTTTTTTCATTATTATATATATTTACTTGTTCATTTTGATTATCTATTCCTGCTGTTTTTTTGTTTTCTTCTTTTAATTCTTCTCTTTTTTCTTCTATTACTTGTTCTTCTTGTTTTTGTGGTTGATTTTGCTTTTGATTTTGCTTTTCTTCACTTAATACATTATTTATTGTATTTTCTGCTTTATTTACACTATTGTTATCCACATTTTGATTAAATTTTTGTGGATTGTTATTCATATTTATTTTTTGGATATATTCTTGCTTTCTAAGTAAACTTTCATTACTAAAAGGATCATCTTCATTATTTTGTATATTAACTGAAGTATTTAATTTTTCTTTTTTTGCCTCTCTTATTTTTGATTGTATACTATTACTATTTTTAATTATTTCATTAAACTTGTCATTAGATGCTTTTAAAGTTTCTTTAATTTCTTCTGGTAATTTATCTATTATGTACAATAGTTCTACATCTGAATATTGTCTTGCTATTTTATCAAATGTCTCAGAATATTTTTCTTTTTCTAAGCCCTTATAAAATTTTTTAATATTAATTATTTGCGCCTCTGGAACTAATTCAACCACTTGTTCTTCAAAGTCAGGATCTTTAGCATCTATTACATAATATTCTTTTGCTTCTTTTGCATTTCTAGGTCTTACTATTAATTCACATATTTTGCTAAATTTTCTATCTGTTCCAAGCAATGCATTGTTTATACCCATATTATATAAGCTGTATAGTATAGGAACACCAGCTACTCTTTCTGGTGTTAATATTAATATTAATGGTATTTTAGTATTGTCACCTTTTACAGCTGCTGTAGATATTGTAGCAATTTTTTTTACTAAATCGCTATCTTTAAATTTTCCCTCTAATGACTCATCTATAATTATTGAATCATAATTTGTATCTTTTTCTAGCTCTCTTAAAATTGCATCAAAAAAATATACTTTTTTGAAATCTAGTAATTCTCCATATTTTTGTTGATATTTTTGGACTATTAAGTCACTAACTTTATCTGTACTAAGTGCAAATAATACTTTCATCTATTTCCTCCAACCTTTTGCTAATAATGCAAATATAAGTGGTGTAATTTGACATATAATCATAAACTTAAAAGCAGCTGATCTTATATTATGGCCTTTTGATTCATCTGCATTTTTAGTTTTAAATACATTTCCATACATATAACTTATTATAAAAAGTATAATAAATATTGGAATACTAATTCCCGCAAAAAATCTTAGAATATATGCTATAGTTCCTGATATTGCTGAATTATTATATTCATTTCTATATTGCCATATTGATTTTCTATTACTATTTTGTATATTTTTAAGTTTTGTATTTGAAAGTTCTGGTTTTACTAAATAGTTTCCTTTTAAATTACCACCAAATAATCCATTATTAGTTGTTTTTTCTTTTGTATTCTTATTATCTAAATTATTGTTTTTGTTATTATTTTTTTCATTATTAATTCCATTTAATATACCACTATTTGAAGAATTATTTCCATTATTATTTAAATTATTATTAGCATTTTCGCCTGTATCTTTTAGTTTTTTTTCAGGTATAATTCCAGCAGTATTATATATATCATCTTTTATATTTATGTCTATACTGCTATTATATTTAATTGTGCTAATTTCAACAATATTTCTAGTAATATTTAAAAATATCATAATAAATAATGTAAGCGCAACAGTAATTACAACTTTAATAATATTTTTTTTATTAAAGGTATATTGCATGTTATTATTGTTCAATTTTTGCCTCCTAATTATTGTATAATTAAATATATTATTTAAATATATTTTTTAAGTTTTTGAAAAAACTGCCTTTCGTATTTTCTTTTTGCTTTTCATCATGTATTGTTTTAATTACGTTTTTTTCATTATTTTTTTCTTCTTCATGAGTAACAGCACTTTCTACTAATTTAAATGCACCATCACAATCTTTAATTTGTTTTTTGATTTCATCTAGTTTTTGATTGTCATCACACCAATAATTTACATTTAATATATTTAATAGATCAAATGTATAATTTTGATATTCTTGCATATATAACGGTATATTTTCATCATATGGAACTTGATATGTATCATCTTTTACATCTTCAAAAAATTTAATAAGCTTATCTGGAAGCTTCTCTTTATAGCTTGTATCCAAATTATTAATTATATAATATATTTCTGAATATGCTTTTCTATCATTTGGAGTTATCTCCATTACACTACTCCTTTTTATGTATAATCTA
>CAUPPN010000064.1:0-5884 GCA_963513115.1 uncultured Eubacteriales bacterium
TGCTTACATTATTATTATTTTGGTTTTGATTTTGATTTCCATTTAGTTTGCCATTTTGGTTTCCATTTTGATTTTGATTATTTAAATTTCCTTGTGTGTCTTGTATATTTTGATTATTCTGCATGTTTTGATTTGTTACAGGTTCTGTTTCTTTTCCTGTAATTTGATTTTCTTTTGTTACTGAAAGTAAGTTTTCCATTTGTAATATTTTTTCACTAGTAACTTTTGTAATCTGTGGATAAATCGTATTTATCATTAAGTTATTAAATGCATTTTGGTCTAAATCATTTAATTTTATTATTGTATTTTTTGTTCCTACTTCAATATTATCAGTGAATTTTATATTTTTATTAATATTACTTCCTTTAATTTTATTTCCAAAAGTTTTTGTTATTTTATATGTAATATTATGATTTGCTGCATCTATATTTTGATTTCTTACTAATTCTGCATTTACTGAATTTATTACCTTATCTGAAACTATATCTTGCATTTCTATATGATTATATATTGATCCATTATCTTCAGTTTTAGATATCTTATATTTTATTTGTCTTCCATTTTGCACATATCCATATATTATCTCTTGTGTTTTTTTATTCTTTTTATCTGTGTATACTTCTATAGTTGTTGTAACAACATCATTTTCAACTTTATCTATTTTAATATCTTTTCCATCGATAATATAGAAATTTATTATTATATTTGTATCTAAATTAATATTATTATTATTGTTATCATTGTTTTTGTTATTGTTATTGTTGTTGTTATCATTTGAATTATTATTTTCTATATTACTTGTAAAATTATTATTTTGAATATTACTATTATTATCTTTGACATCATTTTCATTTATAACATTTGTAGATGTAGTTGTAGTTGTTTTTTCATTTGTTTTTATATTCTTGTCTCCTACTACATCATTAGAATTTTGTCTATTACTATTTGCATTAATATTTGTATTTGTATTTTTACTTTCATTATTTGCTTTACCATTTTCATCAACTAAAGTAATTAAACCTGAAGATTCATTTCCTGTCTTATTATTTACGTTTTGGGTATTTTCATTTTGCATTTCATTATTAGTTGTATCAAACATTTCTATACCTAAATTTTCAATTGGTAATACATAGCTATTTAATATATTTCCTATAACTGTTTTCTTAGTTGTAGATAAAAATTTAAATGTTGAATAGTCTGTTATATTTTTAGATATTTCTTTTTTTGTTTCTTCTTTTACTGTATTTGTAAGTTTTGTTAATTCGTCTTTTGTAACTTCTAATGTTATATTATCTGCTTTAACTTCTTTATCTCTATATTTAGTTGGTACATTTTTTTTGAATTTAAATTTTTCTTTTGGTAACTTAGATAATTCTTCTACATATTTTGACTGATATATATTCATTATATTTGAAAGTTCTTTTGCAGGGTTCATCTTAACATCTTTACTTAAATTAAACTCCAAGTTTTTAATTAACTCTTCTTTTTCTAGTTCTTCTTCTAATGTTTCTTGTTTTTTAGGCAAAAAGTTTGTGTCTTTAATTTTGTTTTTATCAAATCCTAATGCTTCTTTAAAATAGCTTGGTTCAAATATACTTATTGTTTGACCGTCATCTAAAAAGTTAAAATTAAAAATATTATTTTCCTTATATTTTACATCTAATTGTATTTGCCCAATATTCTTATTTGGTTCCATTTTGCTTTTAGACGAGAAAATTAAATCACCTATTTTAATATTATTAAATGCTTTATTTGTATCTTGATTTGTATTTAATGTTCCTTGATCTGCATTTTCTATATCTCTTTTTGTATCTTCATTTAAATGAATATCTGTTGTAGACTCATATGGTGTATTATTTTGTTTTTCTAACATTTTTTCAATATCTTTTAAGTCTGTATATTCTGATATATTATTGTTTTTTAAATTAGATATTATAATATCTTTTCCTGATCCATTATCTTTAGAATATGTAATTCTAAAAATAGTTATTCCTAAACTTAATATAACTAATATTGTTCCAATTATTATAATATTTCTTTTTTCCTTATTAACTTTTTTCTTTTTTTCTTTTTCTCTTTTTGCACTTTGAAATAATTCGTCCATATGCAAACCCCTTATCATATGTTATTTTACTTGTTATATTTAATACATAATATATATAATAATATATTAAAGATTATCTTGTAGCTTTTCTCCACCTAAAATATGGAAATGTATATGCATAACTGATTGTCCACCATTTTCTAATACATTTGTTACTACCCTATATCCTTCTTTGTCTATATTTTCAATTCTTGCTACTTCTTGTATTGCATCATATATTTTTTCTAAATAGTATTTCTTATCTTCACTTTTCATTTCTTGTAAGTTTGATATGTGTTTTTTAGGTACTACCAAATCATGTATTTTAGTTACTGGTTCAATTGATTTAAAAACTATTACATCTTCTGTTTCATAAACTTTTTCAGAAGGTATTTCTCCTCTTATTATTTTGCAAAATATGCAATCATTATCTAAATTATCATTCATATCATATACCTTTCTATTGCTATTTTTTATTATTATTTATCTTCTAATATTGCTTTTATTCTTCTTACACCCTTTGATGATGATTGCTCTTTTACTATTTTAAACTTACCAAGTTCTTTAGTATTTTTAACATGTGGTCCCATACATATTTCCATGCTGTATCCATCACCTATTGTATATACTGTAACTAAATCACCATATGTATCATCAAATAATCCAATTGCGCCTTTTTTATGTGCTTCTTCTGGTGTCATTTCTTCTACTGTTACTTCCATGCCTTTTTCAATTGCTTCATTTACCATATCTTCTATTTTTTGTTTTTCTTCATCTGTTAATTTTCTATCAAATGAAAAATCAAACCTTAATCTTTCTTCTGTTATATTTGAACCTTTTTGATATGTATCTTTACCTAATACTTCTCTTAGTGCATGGTGTAATAGGTGTGTTGCTGTATGGTATTTAATAGTTTTTTCATTATGATTTGCAAGTCCACCTTTAAATTTTTGCTTGCTTCCTTCTCTTGATTTTGCTTGATGTTTTTCAAATAATTCATTTAGTTTTTCTTTTTCAACTTCTATATTTCTTTCTTCGGCAAGTTCCATTGTTATTTCAATTGGAAGTCCATAAGTTTCATATAGTTTAAATGCATCTTCGGCGTCCATTTTTTTAGTTGTTTCAATATCCTTTTTAACAACTAATTTTTCAAATTCTCTTTCACCTCTAATTAATGTTTTTAAGAATTTTTTAGTTTCTTCAGATATTATATTAATTATTTTTTCTTCATTTTCTTTAAGTTCACTATATAATACCATATTATTCTTAATTACAACATCTATTAATTCTGGCATATTGTCTAAGTTAAACTCCATTTTGTTTAAGTGCCTTACTGATCTTCTAATTAATCTTCTTAGAATATATCCACTATCTGTATTTTTTGGAACACCTCCATCTGCAATTATTATACTTGCACATCTTAAGTGATCTGATACAATTCTCCTACTTGCTATAATATCTTCTTTAGAATGTTCTTTTAAATATGTCATTATTGGTTCAAACATCTCCAAATCAAATGGTGTTTCTTTTCCTTCAAGTAACATTGTAATTCTTTCAAGTCCCATTCCAGTATCAACATTGCGTTGTTTTAACTTTGTATATCCATCTTTTGTTTTAAAATATTCCATAAATACATTATTCCATATTTCTACAAATGTTCCATCATCATTATCTGGATCATATTTAGGAAGCACCTTATCTTCTCCTGTATAATAGAATATCTCTGTATCGGGTCCACATGGTCCTTCATCTCCTGCTATCCACCAATTTTCTGATTTAGAAAAATAATATATATTTTCTTCAGGCATTCCCATCTTTTTCCATGCTTCTGCAGATATCTCATCTCTTGGTGCATCGTTATCACCTTCAAATACTGTTACTATCAATTTTTCTTTTGGTATATCTAATTCTTGTGTTAAGAACTCAAAGCTTTGTCTTATTGACTGTTCTTTAAAATATGCTCCTAATGACCAATTTCCAAGCATCTCAAAAAAAGTTAAATGTCTATTATCTCCCACTTCGTCTATATCTACTGTTCTTACGCATTTTTGATAATCAACAAGCATATTACCTTCTGGATGTTTTTCACCTAGAAGGTATGGTACTAATTGTTGCATACCTGCTGTAGTAAATAACACAGATGCATCATTTTCTGGTATAACACTTGCAGATGGTATTTGCTTATGATTATTTCTTATAAAATATTGTATAAATTTGTTTCTTATTTCAATTGCTTTCATATTTCCTCTTTATCTAAATTGTTTTAATATTTTTTATATTTATATTTTTATTTTCTCATATTTTAACTTTATCTTTTATTTCTAATAATCTTGTTAAATATTCTCTTTAAATATCTATAATATTATATTACAAAAACCTATTATTTTCAACAAAAATAAAAGCAACAGTTCAACTGTTACTTTATATATATATTTAACTATATTTAACTTTTCTTATCTTATTATTTATGTATTAATTATTTTTATTACTTTCATAATTATTATGGTTTTAAATTTGTAATTGGTACTACATATACACCATCTTTTCTCATATATGCAAATGGAGCTATTGCACATAATACCACCATAAATGCTGGTTCTTTCATCTTTTTTGTGTCAATTATAGAAGCTAATTCTTTTAATGTTTCTGCACCTTCTTCAATAAGTTCATCACCACCTATTTTTATTTCAATTAGTCAATATGATCCGTTAGTGAT
This sequence comes from uncultured Eubacteriales bacterium, assembly GCA_963513115.1. Classification (GTDB taxonomy): domain Bacteria; phylum Bacillota; class Clostridia; order TANB77; family CAG-508; genus JABCPO02. Next base: position 4,800 of record CAUPPN010000064.1, read on the forward strand.
ATACTGTTCATCTAGATATTCTGCATATATTCTAAGATCACGCATGCAAAGATTTTTAAATAAGAATCCCAGTGTGTTTAGATCTCCTAATAAGTCTTTAGGTCCAATTCCAGTGTTTGGCAGGTTTTCATTCCAGTGTTTGTCTCATTTTTATTACAGTATTTGGCAAGTTTTTGTTCCAGTATTTGGCAAAGCCTCTTATATATCTATTATCATGCTCCAAAAATTAAAGCGGATATTTCTATATCCGCTTTCTTATAATTTTTAAATTGTACATCTAAATAATATGTATTAATATATACTATTTAGATTCTTTCTTGTCTAATTCTCTAAATATTATTGCAAGTGATGCAAGTAATACTATTATTACTAATAATGGTAATCTTTTCTCTATTCCTGCATATGGTAATCCTTTTGGATTTGTATTTGTATTTCCATTATTTTTAGTATTGTTTTCTGAATTTAAATTATTATTTGATTCATAGTTATTATTTTTAGCTTTTAATACAGTTATTTCATTTTTGTATTTTTCTATTTCTTTTTCAGTATTTTCTTTTAATTCATTATATTCTTTTTCAATATTTACTATTTTTTCGTTCTTTTCATCTATAGTATTTTTATAATCTTCTATAGTCTTTTCATTTTTAGCTTTTTCTTCTTTTAATTTAGCTATTTCTGCTTCTTTTTCTAGTAATTTTGCTTCTAAGTCTGCAACTTCATTTTTTAATTTTTTGTTTTCATCTATTAGATTTTTTAGTTGTTCAACTTCTGCTTCTAGATTTGTTATTTTTTCATCTTTTGCTTTATTTTCATTTTCAAGTTTAGTTTTTTCGTTTTCTAAACTATTTATAGTTTTTCCATCATTATATGCTTTTATTTCTAGCTCATTTATCTTTCTAAATAGCTCTCTTAACTTTTCATATAGTTGTGATATCTTTTCATCTTTTGCTTCATTATCTTCTTTTAAGCTATCTATAGTTTTTCCGTCATTATATGCTTTTATTTCTAGTTCATTTATTTTTCTAAATAATTCTCTTAACTTTTCATATAATTGTGATATTTTTTCATCTTTTGCTTTATTATCT
>CAUPPN010000065.1:0-5766 GCA_963513115.1 uncultured Eubacteriales bacterium
TATCCCACTTCTTAAAACTTATGAAAGTTTAGAAAATGAAGGGGTTGATTTTAGAATTACTATGTCTTTTACACCACCTCTTCTTTCTATGTTAGATAATGAGCTTCTTAAAAAAAGATATATTAAATATCTTAAAGATAGAATAGAATTATCTGCTAAAGAAACAGTAAGAACTAAGGATAATGAAAAGATAAACAAACTATCTAAGTATTATTATGACAGATATAGTGAAGACTTAAACTATTATTTAAATAAATTAAATGGTGATATAATTAGTGGATTTAAACACTTTCAAGATAAGGGGTATTTAGAAATAATTACATGTGGTGCAACACATGGCTACTTCCCTATATTATATAGTAATGAAAAAGCAGTTGAAGCACAAATTGCTGTTGGTGTACAAACATATGAAAAATACTTTGGTAAAAAACCAAAGGGCATCTGGCTTCCTGAATGTGGCTATGTACCAGAAGCAGACAAGTATTTAAGAAAATATGGCATTGAATATGTAATTACAGAAACACATGGCATATTATATGCAGACCCTCGCCCTATATATGGAACATTTGCTCCTATCATCTCACCTGATGGAATTATTGCATTTGGTAGAGACTTAGAAAGTTCAAGGCAAGTTTGGAGTTCTATTAATGGTTACCCAGGAGACTATCACTACAGAGACTTCTATAGGGATATTGGCTATGATGTACAAGACTATGAATACATTCGCCCCTATGTTGCTAAAAATGGTGTTAGAGTACATACAGGAATTAAATATCATAAGATAACTGGAAAAGGTTTTGAAAAAGATATATATGATGTAGAAGAAGCTAAAAATGTTGCAGAAATGCAAGCAGGTCATTTCATGGATTCAAGAATAAAACAATTTACAAATATATCTATGAATAAGCCTCCTATAATTCTATGCCCATATGATGCAGAACTATATGGTCACTGGTGGTATGAAGGGCCATATTGGCTATATACATTGTTTAAAAAACTATATTATGATACAGATGAAATAAAACTTATTACACCTTCAGAATACTATAATATGTATAGTGATATACAAGTATCAACACCATGTAGGTCATCTTGGGGTGCAAAAGGTTATTCAGAAGTTTGGCTAAATGAAACTAATGACTATGCACACAAGCATCTTTTAACACTTGCAAATAGGATGGTATTGGCCTCAAATATGTTTAAAGATACAGATGATAATATTAAAATTAGAACATTAAACCAATTAGCACGTGAACTATTATTACTACAAAGTAGTGATTGGCTATTTATCATAACAAATGGTACCATGACAGAATATGCTCATAAGAGAATTAACCAACATACTGGTAGGTTCAATGCATTATATGAAATGCTCCTTACAAATAGCATTAATGAAGAATATTTAAAAGATATAGAAACAAAAGATTGTATCTTCCCTTTTATTGATTATCATATATATGCAGATGATTAAAAGTATATGTATAAGAATATAATTAAAAGAAAGAAAATATATATAAATATATTAATTAGTATTAAAAAAAAGACTTTTTAAAGTCTTTTTTTATCTACAATTATATATTATTATATTTTTTTATTCCATTACACATTTCTCATATCTAATGATATCTTACCATCTTCGTCTACTTCTAGAACTTTTGCTTCAACTAATTGTCCTTCTTTTAATACATCTTCTACTTTGTCTATTCTCCTATTTGCTATTTTAGATATATGTACTAATCCTTCTTTTCCACCACCTAGGTCTATGAATGCTCCAAAGTTTGCAATTCTTGATACTATTCCTTTAACTTTTTCACCTACTACATATTCATGTGTAAGTATTTCAATCATTTCCATAGCTTTATCCATACTATTTGTATCATCTGAATATACTAATACTAATCCTGTATCTTGTATGTCAATTTCTACGCCAGTTTCTTCAATAATCTTGTTAATATTCTTTCCACCAGCTCCTATTAAATCCTTTATCCTATCTACACTAATTTGTTTTTTAGCAATCTTTGGTGCATACTTACTAACTTCTTTTCTAGGTTCTTTAATTGCCTTATTCATTACTTCGTCTATTATCATTGTTCTAGCTTTTAATGTTTTTGCAAATGCCTCTTCTATTATCTCATAAGTTAACCCATCATTTTTGATATCTACTTGTATTGCAGTTATACCATCTTTTGTTCCTGCTACCTTAAAGTCCATTTCACCAAAGAAATCTTCTAATCCTTGAATATCTGTAACCATAACATAGCTTCCATCTTCTTTAGTAAACAGACCTGTAGAAATACCTGCTACCGCCTTTTTTATAGGTACTCCTGCATCCATAAGTGCAAGTGAACTTCCACATACACTTGCTTGTGAAGTTGATCCATTTGATCCTAATACTTCTGATACAACCCTAATTGCATATGGGAATTCTTCTTTAGTAGGTAATACTGGAATAATTGCTTTTTCAGCTAAGGCACCATGTCCTATCTCTCTTCTTCCTGCAGATCTTGAAGGTTTTGCTTCACCTACACTAAATCCCGGGAAATTATAGTGATGCATATATCTTTTAGTTTCTTCTTCTTGTATTCCATCTAATCTTTGTTCTTCGCTTAGCTTACCAAGTGTTGCAATAGACATAACTTGTGTTTCACCTCTAGAAAATAATGCAGAACCATGTACTCTTTCAAGTAATGCTACTTCTGCAGTAAGCTCTCTTACCTCATCAATTGCTCTTTTGTCTACTCTTTTTCCTTCTTCTGTTACTAATTTCCTTACTGCTTCTTTTTCAAGTTTAGTTGTAGCATCTGATACTATTTTTTTAAGTTCTATTTCTTCAATATCTTCAGGTATTTCATTTAAATTATCTTTTCCTAATAATTTTTCATCATATAATTTTTCAATAATAGTTTCTACTAATTTTGAAATTCCTTCTTGAAGTTTTAGTTTGTCTTCACCATCTTTTTCTAAAACTTCTTTCATTTCTTCTAAATAATTTTCTTTTAAATATTTTACCATTTGGTCATCTTTCAAAAATGGTGTTCTGTCTATTTCAAATTTTTCTTTTCCAACTTCTTTTGCTATTTTTTCTGCAAACTCACATACTTTAATTATTTCCTTGTGTCCCTCTTTTATTGCATTTAACATTTCTTCATTTGTAAGTTCATTTGCACCTGCTTCTATCATTGTAACCTTTTCTTTAGTTCCTGCAAGTGTTAGATATAGTCTAGATTTTTCTCTTTGCTCAAAGTCTGGATTTAATACTACTTTTCCATCTACTAATCCTACGTCTACTCCACCTACTGGCCCGTTAAATGGTATATCAGATATCATACATGATATTACTGATCCTATCATACCTATTACATCTGGTTGTACATCTGGATTAACAGATAATACTAATATTTGTATTACCACATCATTTCTTAGTTCACTTGGAAAAAATGGTCTAAGTGGTCTGTCTATAGCTCTTGCAACTAATATTGATGCATCTGTAGGTCTTCCTTCTCTTTTTAAATATCCACCTGGTATCTTACCTACTGAATATAGTTTTTCTTGATAGTCTATTGAAAGTGGGAAAAAATCTATTCCTTCTTTTGGCTCCTTAGATGCAGTAGCTGCAACTAAAAGAGTTGTACCATCACAATTTATCATTACTGATCCATTTGCTTGTTTTGCATATTTCCCTATTTCTACTTCTAATGTTCTTCCAGCATATTCTGTTGTATATTTCTTATACATATTTATCTCCTATTTATTCTATTATTATTATTTTAATTATTACTTTTTTATTCTATTTTAGTAGCATTTTAATATATTTTTTCTTCTATATATTATATATTATATATTATATACCTATTATCTAATATTTTTAAATAATAAGAAAGCCCACAAATAATTGTATATATAATACTATTTGTAGGCTCTAATTATATAATTATCTTCTTATTGCTAGTTTTTCTTTAACTTCTAAATACTTATGTAAGTCTTTTTTAGCTAAATAATTAAGAAGATTTCTTCTTTTTCCAACTAGTTTTAATAATCCAACTTTTGAATGATTATCTTTTTTATGTACTTTTAAGTGTTCTGTTATTTCAGTAATTCTTTCTGTAAGTAATGCTATTTGTACTTCTGTAGATCCTGTGTCTTTTGCATCTCTACCGAATTCTTTTATTATTTCTTCTTTTCTTTCTTTAGTCATTTTATTCCTCCTAACCCTCTATATCATAGTAATAAGCTGACTACTTTTAAAACCATGAAATAGATTAATTTAACAATATGTATATTATACTATACTTTCTAATATATATCAATATTATTATTTTAATATTTTTATACTATTTTTAATTCTTTTAGTTAATATTATTTTAATTATTCTTCATTACTATTGCTATTATTATTACTATTTAAATTATTTTCTTCACGTACTAAATTTTTTATTAATACTTTTCTTAATGCATCTTCATCTAAGTCTACTATTAAATTACCTTCTTTTGCAACAGATATTTTTCCTGTTTCTTCTGAAACTACTACTGCTATTGCATCTGAATTTTGTGATATACCAATAGCTGCTCTGTGTCTTGTACCAAATGCCTTGTTTACATTTGTATCTGTAGTAAGTGGAAGTATTGAACATGCTGATCTTATCTTCTCATCACTTATTATAACAGCTCCATCATGTAGTGGTGTATTTGGTATAAATATATTTCTAAGTAGTTGTACTGAAACATCTGCGTTTATTGCAATACCATTTGATATTACTTCTTCTAACTTAATATCTTTTTCAAATACAATTAGTGCACCTGTTTTTGTTTTGGCAAGCTCAGAACATGCGATAGATACTTTGTATATATTTTCTTTCATTATCTTATTTTCATTTTGTCTTGTAAATCCAAAATATTCTGTTATCTTTCCTGTTCCCATTTGCTCTAACATTTTTCTAACTTCTGGTTGGAATATAATAATTAGTATTAGTACTCCATATGTTGTAATTGATGAAAAAATTGCATGTAGTATTGGTAATTTTAATAAATAACTTACTGCATCTATTAGTAATAATAATAATATTCCTTTAAATAATTGTATTACTCTAGTGTTTTTTAATTTTTTAATTAAGTAATTAACTAATAATGCAACTAAAACTATATCTATTACTGCAAGTAATATGTATATAGGCTTATCTGCTATTTTTGCGTAGTATCTAAATATATTATCATTTGGTACTAAGCTCATCCATGAACTTGTGTTTTCCATATTCCCTCCTTGTTATTTTTAATAATTAGTGTGCAATTGCATATATTAATGAATATGTAACCGGTATTATCATAGCAAGAATTATAATTAGTGCTACAATTTTTGCAACTATACCATGATTATATTCTTTTTTTAAATGTTTTTCTATTTTCTTATTTTGTTTTTCTTGTTTTCTTAATTCTTCTTTTTCAATATCTTTTTGTTTCATAATAACCTCTTTACGTTTTTAACAATTATATTTTATCATATTTTAAAATAGTTTTAAACACCATTTTATTTTTTTATTCTTCTTTATCTTTTGCTTTTGTTTTCTTTTCTTTCTTTTCTATACCTTTTAATTAATTATTATCTGTAGACCCAAATCCACCTTTTCTTTCATTTTTAATTTCTTCTTCTTCATCTACTTTTAAAAATTTTTGAAATACACCTTGTCCTATTGCTTCACCTTTTTTAATTTCAACATCTTCATTTGATACATTGTAATAAGCAAACATTATATGACCATCATTATCTTCATTT
>CAUPPN010000066.1:0-5746 GCA_963513115.1 uncultured Eubacteriales bacterium
CATTATTATAGCCATTTTGTATTAATCTCATATGCTTTTCTAATTCTTCTTGGCTTTCTTTTTTTGCTTTTTCAGCTTCTGCAATTTTTCTTCTTAAATTTTCTTCTATCTTTTTAGATTCTATTTCTTCTTGCTTTTCTTTTTCAGTATCCTGATCTTTTACATTTTGTTTTTCATTAAAACCTTTTAGTTTTGCATTTTGCATTTTAAGTTTTGCAATTAATTCTTCTTTTTCTTTAAGTAATTGTGCATTCCTATTTTCTTCTTCTTTTTTCTTTGCTTTTAATTCTTCTTTTATTTTAGCTTGTTTCATCTTTTCTTCTTGTCTTCTTAATCTTAGTTCAAGCTCTCTTTTTTCTCTAATTAATTTTAATCTTTCTTGTCTTTCTTCTTCTTCAAGCTTTCTTTTTATTTCTTCTTCTAATAGTCTTGCTTCTCTTTCTTCTTTTTCTTTTTGAGCCTTTAATTCTTTTAGTTTTTCTTCTGCAAGCTTTTTAGCTTCTTCTTCTATCCTACGTTTTATCTCTACTTTTTCAAGCTCTATTTTTGCTTTTTCTAATTCTTCTTTTTCTGATTTGACTTTTTCAAGTTCTTTTGCTTGTCTTCTTTGAGCTATTTTTTCTATTCTCTCTTTTTCAAGGTTCTTTTTTCTAATCTCATTTTCTATTTCTCTTTCAGATATTTCCTTAGTATATTTCTTAAGAGAATTACGCATCATTTCCAAGTTTTCTTTCATCTTAATTAGTTCTTGCTTCTTAGCTTCTTCTTCTTCAATTTGTTTTATTTTTGCTTCTTTTTCTGCAATCCTCTTATTTCTTTCTTCTTCTTCTAACTTATCATATGTTTCTTTTTCTATAACTATACTAGAATTCCCTAATATATTTTCTTCATCTTGCATACTTCCACCTGAAAGATATTGCATGTCATTATCTTCATCATCTACATTATTTTGATAATTCTCATAGTTTTGTTCTTGCTCTTGCTTTTCCTTTAGTCTTTGTCTTTCTTCTCTTTCTTTAAGTTCTTTTTCTATTCTCTTTTCTATAGATTCTATATCATATCCTTTTTCATCTTCTTTTATATCATTTTCTTTTTTTGTTTCTAATTCTGCTTTTTTATCTTCCAATCCTACAATACCACTTAAATTAACTTTTTCATTTTTTCTTGATTTTTCTTCATCATTATTATCAAAATATATTTCATATAATTCATCTTCTATTTGCTTATCTATATTATTTTCATTTTTATCTACTACATTATTTAAATTGTTTTCACTATTTATTTTACTATTTTCATTTTTTATACTTTTTATACTACTCATATCTTTTTCTTCTTTTTCTTTGTTTTCTTCTTCTACATTTATTTTTATTTTTGTTAAGTCATCATTTTGCATATATTCTTTGCTTATTTCTTTTTCACCTCTTATTATACTCTTACATATAATTTCAGCTTCATCTTCTTGCATCTTCTTATTTCCTAATACTGCAAGTGATTCTATGTATATATAGTCTTTCTTATCTAGCTCTTCTACATTCTTTATATCTTTAATATGTGCTACTAATTTTTCAAGGTTCTTCCTTATTTTAATCATACTATATGAGTAATTACATTTTGTATATTCTAAGTTCTTTGTTACTATTCCAAGTGATATTATTTCTTTTAGTATCTTTTCATATAATCTTTTTTCATCATAGCTTAAACTATTTCCAATTGTACTTAAGTCTGCATAGTCTTCTTCTTTTTCTTCTTCATATTCATTTAATAATATCTCAGAATAATTACTATCTATCATTTCTTCTGCAAAATATCTTTGTGGTAATTCATCTTCTAAATTACCTTGTATATCATAGTTATCTGAAAACTTTGCATTAGATAGTTTAAAGCTTTGAGCAGTTGGTTCAATTCCTTTTCGCTTTAAATATATTATCCTATCTTCTATCATTTCAGGGTTTAGCCCAAGTATTGATATATTGTTTAGCATTGCATCTAACATTCCATTTTCAACTAATATATCTAGGTTTTCATATATATTTTTATATGGTTTAACAAATAATGACATTGAGCTTTTTAGTTCTTCTAAAAGTCCTACTTCATACATAAAATTATATATTGAAATGATATTTTCTATCTTACCTTTTGAATATATTACAGATGGTATTTCAACTTCTGGATTATTTAGCAAATTCTTTTCTTTAAAGAATTCATTAATCTTTTTTATTTCTTCTGGATCACCTTCTGTAATTACTGTTAAGTTCTTTTCAATATCTGTATTTTTAATATCATTATCTTTTACTATTTTAGCTAGCATTTCTGCTACATTTTTTGCTTCACCTTTAATAAGTAGATTTGGGTTATTTAATATATTCTTATCTAATCCTCTTTTTAAAACTTCTGTTACTAATCTTTCTATATTTTCACTATCACCTTCTAGATAAAGAATGGCATTATCTTCTACAAGCTTTTTAGGCAAATCATATTCTTTAATTGTTTTATCTATTCTAATAATATTATCTGGATCTTCTAATAGTAATATTTCAGGATTTGAAACATAATATGCTCCATCTTTAATTTCTTCTAAATTTTCTACTACTTTTAATACATTTTCTGGTTCTGCTTCATTTAATATCTTTGGATTAATTTTAAATATGTTCTTATCTAATTTACCCTTTTCTACAAGCTCTATATACTCCCTTACATCAGATATATCTGCTTCTACTACTGCTTTAGTATCTCTAGATACTATTCCAGCAAATAGTTCATCATATTCGCTCATTAATTTTAGTTTAGCAATTAGTTTGTTTAAAGTAATATCATCATATATTAAAACTTCTGGTACTTCTGCTATTTTTTCTTTTGGTATGCCGCTATCTCTTAGTTTAGATATTATTTCTTCTATTTCTTTTGTTTCATTTGTATATACTATTTCTGGTACTTCAACTAATACTCTTCTTTGCACCTTGTTTCGCTCTAGCATATTAATTATTGCCTGTACTCTAACTCTTGTTGTTTGTGCAAGTATTTCTGGATTTTTCTTTAATATATTAATTCCTAATTTTTCACTTTTGTCATCATATAATTTAATTAAATCTTCTACTATGTCTGCATCATTATAGTATAGTACAGCTGGGGCTTTCTTTAATACAATATTTTTAAGTTTTGATTTTTCTAAAACATCTAATATTTTATCAATTTCTTCTGCAGTTCCATATGCTAATACATTTGCAAATTTAATATATTCTTTTTTAGATATATTATGCTTTTCTAAAACTTTTGCTATTTTTTCCATTTCGTCATCTTTTCCTATTGCAATTATTTCTGGAAATTCTTTTAATGTATCTAGTTTAATACTTAGTTTTTCAAGCATGTTTTTAACTTTAGAAATTCTTGAAGCATTTGTTTTTTCAATAACAAATGGATTCTTTTCTAATATACTTACATCTAGATTTTCTTGTTTGAATACATCTATTATATTAGATACTTTGCTTGCTTTAACATTTAATATTTCAGGATATATATTAAACATTGAAGCACTTAATTTTCTATCCCTAATTATATCAATTACTTCTAAAGCATTTTCCTTGTTTTCTAATTCAATATCATTTTTAATTATTATTTTATCTAATAATTTTTCATTTTGTTTTAGATTATTTGCCATCTCTACTCCTTAAAAGGTTATTTCTGTATATGATCCTACTATCTTTCCTAGTATATTTTCTTTTTCTTCTTTTTCTAGATTTCTATCATATTTCATTACATCTATCCTATTTGTTTTTGTATTATAGTATGCTACATAATCCATATGTATATATTTAGCCTTAGTATCAAATATTATAGTTGATGAAAATAGCATTCCATCTTTTTTATATCTACCATGTGGACATCTAAATGCATACATAAAGGATTGTTTTCCTGTTTCAATAGGTACGGATATATATTCTTTATAGTTCTCTTTTGATAATACATCTTTTGAATTGTTTATTCTACCTATGTATGGAATTTTTGCATTTTTGTATGAATTAATACCATCATCTTCTAAAAATGGATCTTTTAGTTCTGAAACTTCTTTATCTGTTACTATCTCATAATTAGTTTGTTTCAAATTACTTTCCACTTTGTATTTTCTAATATATCCATGATGTTCTAACTGTTTTATATCTTTAAATACTGTACCTTTTGACCTTGTTCCTACTGCTTTTGCAAGCTCACTATATGAAGGTGTTTTGCCATAGTTTTGTTTTGCATATTCTACTATATAGCTAAACATCTTCTTTTGCCTCTTATTTAATTCTTTTTCATAAAGCCTGTAATATTCATGCTTGCTTTCATAATCTTTTTTACTCATACCACTCAAAATACCAATCTAATATATTTACTGTATCACCTTCTTGTATTCCCATTTCTTTTAACTTTTTTTCTATGCCTAAATCTCTTAGTTTCTGATGAAAATAGTGCATTGATTCTCTATCTGATACATTTACCCTATTTAATAATTTTTCTACTGCTTTTCCTTCAATATTATATATTTTTTCTTTTCTTTCTGTAGTTACATATATATTGTAGTCTAAACTATCATCACTACTTTCTAGTTTAAATACTTTTTCTATTTTAATTTCTTCTTTTGGTATATTTTGAAGTTCTTCTGCTAAATAGTTAATAACTCCTCTTACACCTTTTCTAGTAACTGATGATATTTCAAAAGAGGCAATGCCTTCTTTTTCAGCTTCTTTTTTTAGCTTTTCTATATTTTCAGTATTTCCTGCATCTATTTTTGTAATACACATTATTTGCTTTTTTGATCCTGTTTTTTTACTAAACTTTTTAACTTCTTCATTTAATATCTTAAATCTTTCGACTGGATCTCCTTCTAACCCTGTTGAGTCTACTAAATGTAATAATATCCTGCATCTTTCAACATGCTTTAAGAATTTAAGTCCTAGACCTACACCTTCAGATGCTCCTTCTATTATCCCAGGTATATCCGCTATTACAAATTGCCTATTATAGTCGTCTGTTGCAACACCTAAATTTGGTGTAATTGTAGTAAATGGATAGTCTGCAATTTTTGGTCTTGCTTTAGTTACAGCAGATAAAAATGTTGATTTTCCCGCATTAGGAAATCCAAGTAAACCTACATCTGCAATCATTCTTAATTCTAGTATAACAGTTATTTCTTCCTTTTTTTCTCCACCTATAGCAAAATTAGGCGCCTGTCTTACTGAGCTCTTGAAATGTACATTTCCAAGACCTCCCTTACCACCTTTTAGTATTAAGTATTTCTTGTCTTCTTCAATTATATCTTGTATAACATGACCTTCTTCATCTAATATTACAGTTCCTTGTGGTACTCTAACTATTAAATCATCACCACTTTTACCTGTCATATTACTTCCTTGACCATTTCTACCATTTTCTGCTTCATATAGTCTGTTATATCTAAAGTTTCCTAAAGTGTTTTGGTGGTTGTCTACCATAAAGTATACATCTCCACCTCTTCCACCATCTCCACCATCTGGTCCACCATCTGGTACGAATTTTGCTCTTCTAAAACTTCTTGAGCCATCTCCACCTGATCCAGCTCTTAGTCTTATTTTAATATAGTCTACAAACATCTATCTTCCTATTATCTCCATTCTTTCTTTAATTATATTGTATTTTCTTTTTAAGTATTCTTCTACCTTATATATATCTGCCGCTATCTTAATGTCTATCATTTCCATATATTCTAAATCTTTAATATCTTCTACTG
>CAUPPN010000067.1:0-5745 GCA_963513115.1 uncultured Eubacteriales bacterium
GAGATAATGATAAGTAATGGTAGAAAAAAGTATTAAATTAGAAGATAAGAAGTATAAGAATTATAATGTGTATAGGAAAAAGATTGAAAGCAATGTATACAATGTTAAAATAGATGATTTTGAAGGCCCATTAGATCTTTTATGTTTTCTTGTTAAAAACAAGAAGATGGATATATATAATATAAATATTGCAGAATTAATAGATGAATATTTAAATTATATTTCTAATATGAAAAAGTCAAATCTAGAAATTGCATCAGAGTTTATTGTAATGACTACAAGCCTTCTTGTAATTAAGTCAAAAAAACTACTTCCAAATAATAAGGAAGAAGTAGTAGAAGATGAAGAAGAGTTAATAGACAAGATAATTAGATATAAAAAATATAAGGAAGCGTCTAAAAAGCTTGGTAAAATGTATGAAGAAAATAGCTATAGGATGGCAAATACAAACTATGTGCTTAACCTACCTAAAAAAGAATTTGATGCAACAGAGGATGAATATGATTACATTGAACTTGCTAAAATATATAAGAAAATGATATTAAATTATAAAGAAAAAGAAAACAAGAAAGAAAAAGATATAGAAAAAATTGCATTAAGAGAAAATGTATCAGTAAGAAGCAAGTTAAAAGAAATACTAATTATATTTAAGAAAAAGGCTACATTTGGTTTTAAGAAAGTATTTGGAAAACAAAGCAAGGGTGAAAATGTAGCGGCATTTTTAGCAGTACTTGAGATGTCTAATAAAAACAAGGTTACATTAAAACAAGATGGGCTATTTGAAGAAATTGAAGTAAAAAAGTTAAAAAACAGATAGAAAAAATGAATGGCAAATTACAAATAGTAAAAAAATATAAACAATAAGAAACAAAAACAAAAAGTAAAAAAAGAAACAGGAAACAAAAAACAAGAAATAAAAAAACAAAAAATATTAATTAATATATAATTAATGTACAATTAAAAATAATTATATATAATAAATAATAATATATTAAATATATTAAAAAAGATTACTTACATAAAATTAAAATAAAAGGAAGTAATTATTATGAAAGAAGTTTTTGTAAATGATTTACATATTATATATGTAGATAGTGAAAAGGAATTAGGAAAATTAGTAGCAAGTGAAATAATAGAAGAAGTAATTAAAAAACCAGATACTGTATTAGGACTTGCAACTGGATCATCTCCTATACCTGTGTATAAAGAGTTAAGTAAGCTATATAAGGATAAGGCGGTAGATTTTTCTAAAGTTAGGTCATTTAATTTAGATGAATATGTTGGAATAAGTTATGATAATGAAAATAGTTATCACAAGTTTATGTATGATAATTTATTCAATAATATAAATGAAGATGAAGAAAATATAAATATACCAGATCCTAAATCAGAAGATGAAGAAGAATTAAAAGAAATATGCAAAAAATATGATGAAAAAATTAAAGAACTTGGAATAGACCTTCAAATACTTGGAATGGGTGTAAATGGTCATATTGCATTTAATGAACCAAACAATGTAAGAGCAAATACTAGTATCGTAAAATTAAAAGAAGAAACAATAAAAGCTAATGCAAGGTTTTTTAAAGACGAAAAAGATGTACCAAGATATGCAATGTCTATGGGATTAAAACAAATATTATCTAGTAAGAAGATAATTGCAATAATATCTGGTAAGAGTAAAAAAGAAGCGTTTGAAAGATTATTAAAACAAGATACAGTAACAGATGAGTTTCCAATATCATTTTTGAAACTACATGATAATACAAAAATATATGTTTTAGTATAATTAAGGAGAATTATGAATAATCAAAACCAATATCAAAATAATATGAATAGAAATAGTAATAGTAACTATAATAATTATGAAAACACAAGAATATTAATTACAATAGCAACAATAATAATGCTACTTATTATATTTAAAAAAGATGGAATGAGTATGCTATATTCAATACCAGCACTTTTAATAGCACTGTCTGTTCATGAAGCATCACACGCATTTGTAGCAAATAAGTATGGTGATAATACAAGCAAGGGGAGAATAAGTTTAAACCCATTTAAACATATTGATATGTTAGGACTTTTATCACTTTTAACTATAGGTGTTGGATGGGGAAAACCTGTAAGTATTGATCCTAGAAATTTTAGTGGATCTAAAAAAAGAATGGATCAAATAGAAGCTAAAGTTGCATTTGCAGGGCCACTTTCAAACATTGTAACAGCATTTATTTTTTCATTAATAATGGTACTTTGCATAAAAATGGGTGCAATGTCAGAGATTGTGTATACAATACTATTTCAAATAGTTGTTACAAATATTGGACTTGGATTATTTAATTTGATTCCAATACCACCTATGGATGGATACAAGGTGTTTAGACCATTACTTTCAGAAAATATTAAAACATTTTTAGATAAAAATGAAGAAATAATAGGATTTATATGGATATTAATAATTGCATCAGGAGTTAATCTAAATTTTATATCTGTAGGTGTAAAATCAATTAGTAAATTTATGTTTAAACTTTGGCTTACTATATTTGGTGTAGTATAAAAATGTTATAGGTATTGCAAAATATGTAAAAATGTTATATAATTGATTTACATCTTTACAAAAAGGAGGAAAAATATGTTTGGAGAAAAAGAATTAAGAGAAGTTTTAGATAATAAGTTTGACGTACAAAGATATATTAAAAGTGCAGACATTTTTTCTAATGCCCTAGAAGAATATAGTAGATGTAAAGAGATAGAAAAACAAAGAAATGAATTAGAAGAAAGATAAAATATAATATAAAAATATAATATATATTAAATAAAATAAGAGCTAAGCTCTTATTTTTTTATGTTTTTAAGTGATTAATTTGCATATTTTGATGAATATATGGAAGACTTAACACTTACGGAAATAAGAGATGTAACATAATTTTAACAATATATATATTGTTATTTCATTTCTTAAAGCATATACTATAGATATATTTAGGAGGAAAATATGCAAATTATAGTAAATGATGCTATGTCACTTAATGCTAGGATGATAATAACTGAAGAAAAGATAATATCAAATATATATAAAGTAAAAAAATTAATATCACCAAATAGTAAAAGACAAATAATTAAATTAGAAGATGATGCATACTTCAAAGATTTAGTAGAATCAATAACATCATATTTAAAAGAATACCCTAACAAAAAGAATTTTCCTCAAGATGTATATAAAGAAGCCTATGATTTAGTTGAATATGCAACAGAAGAATTTGGTAGAAATAATAGAAAAGTAGAAGAACTAATAACAAAAAGAGAACAAAATATTAAACAAGCTATGCTACTAAAAGAAGCATATGAAACTGTTTCTGAAAAAGAAGAAGGATGGATTGACAATTTAGGCAGATATGAAGGAAGATTTAGCAAAAAAATAGCAGAAAGTTTAACAATAATTGCAAATGAAGGAAATAAGACAGAAGAAGAAATAGAAGAAGCAAAAACTACAATAACTTCTAAAATATCTAATTTGGAATCAAATCTTTTTATACAAATTGATTTAGAAAGAATAGAAGACAGAACTAAAGCACTAAGCTATATTGGAATTGAAGTGGCTGAAAGTTTAAGACAAATACCAGCACCAGTTGATACAGATAAACTAAGTAGTGAAGAAAAAGAATTACTAGAACAAGAAATTCAGAAAGAAAAAGAAGAATTAGAACTACAAAAAATAGAGGCAGAAAAAAGAAAAAATCAAGAAAGAATTGAAAAAGAACAAGCAGAGCAAGATAGTTTTAAAACAGATAGTGAGATTATAGAAAATCAAAAAGTATATGCTGGTACATATAATGTAATATCATATAATGAAATACCTGATACAAACCAAGTTATATCTTTTGCACAACCTATTACACAAATAAGTGATACAAGTTTTGAAACTATAGAAAATAATCAAAATGGTGATGAATTAGAAAAATTTAATATAGTATTTAAAAAGCCACAAGTTCAAAATGTACAAACATATAATATATCTAAAAATATTGAAGCAAATGATTTTTCACAGATGATTGCAGAAAATATTCCAAAAATACAAAATACAGTTGTAGAAAATGCAAAACATAATTTTGAGGAAATTACATTAGATCCAATTATGGAAATGGAAAAACTTAGAAATGAAATAATTACTTCTCCAATAATTGATAATTATATTAATAAAGAAAGTAATGATATAGTAGAAGATAATATATATAAAAGACAAAATGCTACAAATACAGCTAAAGAAGATGAAAAAGAAGAATTTAAAATAGTATTTAAAAATATGGAAAATGGACTAGATAATAAATCACCAATTGAAATAATACTAAAAGATGAACCGGAGAAAATAGAAGAATCTAATAATAAAATTGATAATTTTATAGAAGACAAAGAAGAAAATAATCAAAAAGAAGATGCTGAAAATAATATATATAAAACTGAAACTGTAAATGAAAATTTAAATGTAAGCAAGCAAATTAATACAGAAGATGAAGTACAAAATGTATTAAGAGAAAAAAGAGCAAAAGTATTAGAAGAATTAGAAGAAGAAAAAGAAGATGTCATACCGAATACAAATGCATATAATTCTAATAGTATCATAGTAGGAGAAGATCTAGCAGATGACATATTAAATGCATTTGAAAATACAGAAAAAATAGCAATAGACCAAGACATATATAATTTAAAAGGACAAAGTGATTTTGGAAAAGAAGAACAAGTAGAAAATGTATCAAAAGAAACTATGAGCGAAGAAAATGAAGAGTTACCAGAAGAATTACTAGAACATGTTGATGTATTTGCAAAACTTTTAGGAAAAGATGTAAAAGAAACAAAAATTAAAAAAGCAAAAAAAGAGGCAGAACAAAAGCAAGTTAAAGCAGCAAGAATAGTGCCTAAATATGAAGATGAAGATTATGATGAATTAGACGAAGATGAACAAGAAATAATAGACAATTATGGTAGAGATGAATATTATGCAAAAACAAAAGAACAAGAGCAGGATACAAATAAGATAATTGAAAATTCTATGTTTAAAAATGAAGAAGAAAAGAAAGCTTTTTTCGAACATAGAAATATAATAAAAAAAGATGAAAACAAAGGATTGTTTTCAAAGATAAAAAAAGGAATAATTTCAATATTTGCACAAAGAGTTCATGAAGAACCAAGTTTAAACAAGAATAATTAAAACCTTAATTTATTTAATTATAGATAGAATATATAAATGTATTAATTATTATAATATAGTTGTACATTTATATTTTTTTAAGTTTTAAATACTTCAAGAGATTGAAGAAATCATAAAAAATGTATATAATGTTAATATATAAAATTACATGAGGTAATATATGGAAAAAGATAAAGATAAAGAAAAAGAAGAAAAAATTAAAAAATTAATTGAAGAAAAACTTCCAGAAGAAATTAGAAGAAAAATAGAAGAAGAAAAAAAGATAGACAATAGTGAATTAGATGAAGTATCAGTTTCAAATGATATGGACAGTTTTGAAGTAATAGATGGGAAAATTGTAAGAAAAGAAGATTAATATGAAAGAAAATGAAAAAAGTATAGGTAATATACCTGTAGAAGATAAAAAAGCTGCTAGATATATTATTATTTTTATGACTGTTGCAATAATCATATTTTCTGCAATATCATTATTACTTGAAAAAAGTGTTAATTTAAAAGAGTCTGAAGTAAATAATATAATGTCTAATGTGCAAAATTCAGTA
>CAUPPN010000068.1:0-5734 GCA_963513115.1 uncultured Eubacteriales bacterium
TCTAGGTCTTCAAATACATAATCTTTTTGTCCATTTTTAAGTACTATATCTTTGTATTTCTTTCCATTTCTAAATAGTGTTAGGGTAATATCTGGTATATTATCTCCTGCTCCTATCCATACTTTTTGTCCTTTAATATTCTTTTTAGGTATATTATATGTATTTGTTATTTCAAACTCTCTATTCTTTTCTACATCTGTTACTTTCTTCTTATTAACTTTGCTTGTATATGATATATCATATCCTAAGCTATTTTTCTTTGAGTATTCTTTAGCATATATATTTTCTTTAATGTCATATTTAATTACATTACCTTTCTTATCATATATATCCTTATCTTTAAATACAAAGTCACTTTTCCCACCAGTTACTTTTATACTGTCTACTTTTTTACCATTTGCAAGTAACATAACTTCAATATCTGGTTTCTTATCTGGTCCATAGTTCCATATCTTCTTTCCTACTATATCTATCTTAGGCATTTCAAATGTATTTGTTATTTCAAATCTCTTTTTAATCTCAGTATTTTCAATAGTTTTAATTTCTTCTTTGTAATATTTAGGTACTAACACTTCTTTTACTGTATAGTCATATTCTTTACCTTCTTTATCTGTTCTATCTAAGTTTTTCCATGTATGTTCTAGCTTCTTATCTTTTCCTTCTATTACTACCTTATCTAAGTATTTATTACCATCCCTATATAGTTGTACTTCAAATCTTGGTTTTTCTTTTCCTTCAAATCCACCATTCCATTTTTTAGCAAAACTTATATCTATTTTTGGTATTACATATTCATTAGTTACACTTAAGCCATTTTCTCTTTTTACAAAGTCTTTAACTTCACCTTTTTCAGAAACTGTATATGTATAATCTTTACCACTTTTATCTGTCTTGTCTAAGTCTTTAAATGTATGTGTGTATGTGTCTTTTCCACCTTCTACTTTTAATACTACTTCATCTATTTTTTGCTTGTTTCTTAAAAGCTCTATAGTTACATCTTTTCTCTTTTCACTACCATTTACATATATCTTACTTACTGGTATATCTATTTTAGGTGATACATATGTATTTGTAACTATTAATCCTGTCTCTTCCTTATTATAGTTTTCTGGTACATTAATTTCTTCTACTGTATATACATATTTGTTTCCATTTTTATCTGTTTCATCTAAGTTTTTAAATTCATATTTTAATTCTGCATCTTTTGTTACATTAATTTCTTTTTCAGTAACCTTTTCTTTTTCAGTTGTTCCAACTTTTCTAAATAATGCAAGTGTAATTGTTTTAGGTCTTGCATTTTCTCCACCTATCCACTTTTTAGTTGCAACTACATTTACCTTAGGTGATACATATGTATTTGTTATTATATTATTCTTACTATCTATACTCTTTACATAGTTTTTAGGAGTTTCTACTTCATCTACTGTATATGTATAATTATTTCCATTTTCATCTGTCTTATCTAAATCAGCAAATGTATATGATACACTATTTAATCCTTTATCTGTTTTTAATACAATTGGTTTTTGGTATGTTTTACCATTCCTATATAGTTGTACTTTGATATCTCCTCTTTCTTTTCCACCTATCCATTTCTTAGTTACCTTTAGTTCTGTTTTAGGTGATACATATGTATTAGTTACTGTGTATCCTTCAACTTTTTTAATATAGTTTGTTGGTGTATTCTTTTCATCTATTGTATATTTGTATTCGTTTCCATTTTCATCTGTTTTATCTAGGTTATCAAAAGTATATGCTATTTCATTTGATCCTTCTGGTGTTGTTATCTTCTGGCTTCTTACAAATTCTAATCCTTTTCCTTCTACTTTCCTATATAATTCTATTTCTATATCATTTCTATCTTTTCCACCTTGCCACTTCTTAAGTATCTTTACTTTTGTTTTAGGTGAAGTATATGAATTTGTAATTGTTAATCCATCTTCTGATATTGTTTTGTTGTAGTTTGTAGGTACATTTTTTTCATCTACTGTATATGTATAGTAATTTCCTTTATCATCTGTTATATCTAACTTTTCAAATATAGTAGTTCCTTCGTTTGATCCCGCTTTTGTTTTTATTACTTGCTCTCTTACTTTTTCTTTTGCTTTTCCTTCAATATTCCTATATAGTGCTACTGTAATATCTGGTCTATCTTTTCCACCATTCCATAGTTTTTTTGCAGTTATTTTTCTTTTTTTAACTAGTCCAATATTCATCTCTTTAATTTCTTCTAAGTAATTATATATTAGTAAGTCTTTTGCTTCTTTAGTATTAACATTTTTAATCTTGTAGTCTAATCCTGCTTTGTTATCTGCTATCTTTTTAGTTATTTCATATCCATCTTTTTTGTCTATTGTTATATACATATCTTTTGCTGGTGGTACATCTTCAAATATGTATTCTCCTTTTGCATTTGTTGTAGTACTTTCTACTATACTTCCATCTATTCTTTTTAATGCATTTCTGTCTTTGTCTTTTAAGTATACCTTAACACCTGATAGTTTCTTTTCATTTCCATCTATCTTTCCATTAATATTTTCATCTTCCCATACTAATCCTTGTATATTTCTTTTTGCTACTGCTACTTTGTATATTGGTGTATCTATTGTATCTCCTTGGCCTTCTACATATGTATATAGCCTATTACCATATACATCTCCTGCTTTAGCATTTTTAGGTGTTATATCATATGTTATTTCTACATCACTTTTCTTTGCTACATCTGTTATTGCATATATTGCAGTTGCGTTTTCTAAAGAACCTCCTGTATATTCTTTCCAAGTTACACCTGAATCTTTGTAGTTTTTAGCATTATATTCTCTTATCTTTTCATCTATAGTGTAATATATTTTAGATCCGTTAGATGTTTTTATATTTTCTAAAGTATATGTTCCATTATATTTTGTTCCATTTTTATCACCATTATATGGCATAATATCAAATAGTGATACGTTCCTATAGTCCATTTGTGATTGATTGTAGTATTTTAGTGAATAGTTAAACCTTTGTCCATAATCTATTACTTGTTGTTTTACTTCTTTATTTGCTATTTGTGCAAGTAAGTTTACTACATACACTTCTTTGCTTGATGATCTATCTTTTAATATTGGATTAGCAAACCCTTCTATTGATATATTTGATTCTATTTTTGTATTTCTACTTTTACCAAATATTGCAGGAATATTTGCTTCTAACTCTATAATATTTTTAGTAAACTCGGATTTTTCAAGTGTTGAATCATAATTATATGTAATTATCGTTTTACCGTCTTTGTCTTTTTCTATATCTATAGGTTTAATTTCTTGCCCCTTTAATTTAGAACTTCCTGCTACATATTCTATATCTTTAGGCAATATTACCTTAACTACTATTTTTTTATTTTCAGTTTTAGCTTCATTTCCTATTTGTATAGTAGGGTTTACTTTTAATTTTATTTTTGTTTCATTTTCTGCTATATTATATGAGTTTTTGTCACTTGTTAAATTAACTCCTGGAATAGCTTGTAAGACTAATAGTGAATTACCAGACCATACATGATGAGGTCCATGTGTTCCTGCTTTTTGTTCTCCATTTTCATCATATACAGTTTTTATATAATTATGTCTTATAAGTGAAATACCTGTACTTCTTGTAGTTGGTGGCTTAAATTCACCTTTTTTCAAATCACCACCATAAGTATTGTCAAAAAACGTATAAGTATCAGATACACATTGTCCAACTTGTCCATATGTTGCATCTTTTCTTACAAGCATTCTTGTATCAGTTCTAAAAACATATTTATTGAAGCTTTCTGTATATAGTTTAGAATCTACATTTGTACTTTGAATACCAAGTGCCACTATTTCACCATGTTTTTTAGCTTCCTCAACAGTATCATAATATATTAAATCTTTATATTTTGCATTGTTCATTTCTTCATCATTTTTCCAATGAGTTCCATCTTTTTTTGTTGCATAATACATTTTATCAATACGATCTAAATCATAGTTTTGGTCTCTTTTTGTTGAAGGTTCAAATAATTTTGAATCAAATTTAGTGATTTTTGTAACTCCTTTTGGTTTATATGTTGCATCCTTAGCTGAAGTATAATTTACCAAATAAAAATTCTTCTCAAATATTCTTGACTTACCAGTTGTCCAATTTTCACCAGCAGGTCTTAATTTTAATATACTTCTATTAGAATCCGCAAACCAAATCAGTGAATCAAATTTACCTGCATCATATGGCATTAAATCATATTTTCTTATATCATCACTTATTCTTTGTTCTTTTCCATTGTGATTAATAAGCCTTGGATTTTTAACAAAAGTTTCAAGTTCAATATTATATTCAAATTCTTCATCCGAAAGATTAATATTATTTTCTTTTATATAATTTTCTTTCCATTCTTCTGTTACAGATGGTTGAAAAACTACGTATGAAGCTACTGATATATATCCATCTTGCTCTTCTATCGCATATTTATCTAATGGAGTAATTGTAGGAAAAATATTTTTCTCATCTAAAATATAATCAAAAAATCTAAGTAAATAATTATTTTTAGATTTTTCTTTAATTTCAATATCACCTGCTGTCCAATTATTATCTGAATTTATTAAAGTATATCCAGGAACTTTTTTATGGTCCCTTGCATATGGTAAAAGGTGATTATAAGACCACTTGCTATATTCTTCTTTTGCATTTTCTTTTATTTTTTCAAGTCCAAAATCTTCAGAATAATTTAACTTATATTGTAATATTTTTGGAGTATATTCTTCTGTTATATCAGTTCTTTTCTTATTATGTTCAAGCAATTTTTGTGAATTAAACCCTGTAGAAAATGTTGATTTAAATGTTAAATCTCCCAAAAAGTTACCTTGTGGATATTCTATCCCTTTTAATGCCTTTTTATCTTTAGGATTTTTTAATTTTATATATATAGCATAATTTTGAGCTGTACCTTCTTTTCCCTTATATACCATTTTATAATTGCTAACATATTGACTTTTTTCAATATTCATCTCATATCTAGGTTCAGAACTAACTACTACCTCTTTTGGAGTAATAACTTGCTTTTTAGCTTCTTCATTCCCCTCCATATATATAGTAAAAGTAGGATTAATCTTTGTACCATTTCTTGCTCCTGATACTAATACTTGAAAAGGAAAATTAACAGAAGCTCCACCTTCTTTACCACCTAATAACTCATTATAGTCTTTCTTATATGTAAAATAATAGTTATTACTATCTTCTGTATATGTTATATTTTCTCCTGCAAACTTATTATTTTCTTCCTTATGCCAAAAAATTAATCTCTGTTTTGGAAGTTTTCCTTCAACTACAATATTTCCATATTTTTTATTGTTTTTATCAATTAATTCAGTAAATGGTTGTATTATATATATAAGAGAATCATTCGCTCTTACTATATTATTATGATCATTTGAATCATTACCTGGATTATTATTATCTTCAAATGGTCCTGTACCATCTACTATAGCTACATCTGCACTTTTAACTATACTATTTGATTTAACTCCTGCTTTATTTTTAATATTTTTTGTTATATTTGTATTTATACTACTTTTATTAAATATTAAAAAACATATAACAAATATAAGCATAATTAGCATAGCTAAAATTCTATTTTTATTGCTTTTTTTACTTTTTTCTTTTACCATTTCTATTACTTTTCCTTCCCCCGTTTTTTCTATATAAATGTTATATATATTTTACTTAAGTTAACAAAATAATA
>CAUPPN010000069.1:0-5696 GCA_963513115.1 uncultured Eubacteriales bacterium
TGATTTAAAAATAGAATTATCTTTTGTTTTTGTTCTACTAGAAGAAGAGTTAAAAATATTTTTTAACTCTTTTTCCACTGTTTTTTTAGCATTATTTGATAGACCAGTTACTATTGATCTTTTTAATTTTTCTACTTCTTCTATATTTTCATTTTTTTCATCTGTTCTTTGTCTATTCATTTAACTTCCCATCTTTTAATATGTTTCGAATGTTACTTCTTTTATTTCCATCCTAACTCCTGCACTTGAAGGTACTTGTCTTCCTTTAGTATCTTTTATTGTATAACTAATTTGTGCATTTTTTACATTTTGATATGGTATATAGTTTACTATACCTTCTTTTCTTTCAAGTCCATTTTTAATAGTTATTGTAGAAAGTGCATCACCTGCTTGTGCAACAGACTTATATGTATATTCTTCATTTCCTATTTTTATTTTAATATCTGCTATATATTTTTCTTTATGTTTGTATATTGCAAGTTCGTCATTTGTTTGATCATCTTTTTTTGTTATTTCAAATGTAAAAGTTACAGTTTTAATACCATAATTTGCACCACCTATAATATTTGATATCTTTTCTATAGAATAATTTTTAGAGCTTCCTGGTTGCAATACATCTGTTTTAGGATTAAATTCAAATGTTGCATCATCTACATACTTTGAAAGTTTTAATTGTGCTTGCTTTTGTCCAGCAATTGCTGTCATAAGAATTTTTTTCTGTATATCATTAAACATGTGTGTACCATCTTTTTTAACTTCACCTGCTGGCATATTTATTGACACATCTGCAAAGTTTTTAAATGCATATATTGGTTTTCTAAGTATCTTATTAATTTTTCCATCATATTTGAAATCTGTAATTTTTCTTCCTATTAGCTTTTTAGATTGTACCTTACCTTCATCTTTAAACATATCTGCATCTATTGAATAATATTTCTTGTCTTCATCTGAAACACTATCATCATCACCTTTATTGAATCCATTCTTTGGTACAAATACCATTGTATTTTCTGTTATATTATAATCATTATCTGTACTAGATACTATACTAAAGCTTGTATGTGGTGTACCAAGTGGTAAATTATCTACACCTTCGAAAAATGTTATCATTGATATATTATTTGCAACCGTATCCCACTGTGCTTGATCTGTTATAATTGGTCTTTTATATAATCTTTTTCCATAGTATTTTAAATTGTCATAGTGTCTTGCAGAAACTAATAGATTATATTGTATTGCATTAACAATTGTTCTTTTTCTTTGTATATTAAATACAGAAAGTTCATCAGTTATTTTACCACCAAACAACTTATCATTTGCTATTAATTTAGCTTCATCATTTCCAAATATGTCTATTTTTGTATTTTTTACTGCAGAGTATTCTACATTTTCTGCATAATAGTCTGAATCCATTTTAATGTCTCCGACTTTAACATTACTTAAGTTTGAATATATCCATTTTGAAAACCTAATTGCATTCAAATAATATTTTATTGCATTGATTTGTTGATCTGCATATGCTCTTTTTGCCCTATAATCATTTATTCTTGTATAATACTCAGTTTTTTTAGTATCACCTGGTTTCTTGGCTTTTTCTGGATCTTGTACGCCTTGAAAATCAAAATCATCTGCAGGATCATATATTATCTTAAAAGTTGGAACAGCAAGTTCTTCATCTTTTACTATATTTCCATATGTTTGACCTGTTCTACTATATCTTGGTATTACCTCATTTGATACAGTTACTTCTATTCTTTCTCCATTTTTTCTTGCTTCATCTACATATGCATTAACTAATTTTTCTGATCCTGTATCATTGTTTGTTAAAAGCGATAAGTTCTTACTTGTAGTTGAAAGTGTAACATTTACATCCCTGTTTAATAGGTATCCAGACTTATTAAATGTTATTCCATCTTTTTTACCATTTATTACTAAAAAATTATCTAGTGAAAAGTTAATATTTGCATAATTTGAACCGCCTAAATCTGCCCTTGCAGTATATAATTGTAATGGATACATTTGATGTGCATATTCTGTATCCGCACTATATACATCTTCTGTTCTTCCACCTGATTTTTCAAATAATAGTGGCTTATATCCATTTTCACCATTTTGCATTTCTTCTTTTTCTGAATCACCATCAACATTAATTGCATTACCTCTATCATCTGTTGCTACAATTGGCTTTTTAGATGGTGTTGATATATAGAAGCCATCATATAATGTAAAAGCTACTGTTGGTACATATGAGTCTATAAACTTTTTAGAAATGTTACTCATACCAAGCTTTGTAGCTAGTGAATCCTTATATACATTTATTGAAGCTTCTGCTATACTTCTTAAAACATCTGATACCTTTTTACTATCTTCTCCAGAAGTATTCATTTCAAATGCTTGTATTGCATCTTTAGTTGCTTCTACTTGTATCCTCTCATAATTTAACATACTCTTATATGTATCTTGCCTTAAAGAAAGTGCAATTGACATTACAAACAATATTGGAACTATAATTAGAATATATATTATTGATGCAGTTTGTATTTTCATATAATTACCTTTCTATAATATAATTATTGTCTTGCTCCTGTTGCTGTTACTACTTGTGAGCTTTGTGCTGATATTTCTACATTATCTGCACCTGCTGGTGTAAGCATTGATCTAAAGCTTTGAGCAACTGTTCTGCTACTATTTGTAACTTTAACAGCTACTGTATCTCCTGCTCTTAAAGGATATGCACCTGTATTCATAATTTGATCTGTTATTTGTTCAGAATATATAGAATATTGTACATTTTCACCTACAACAACATTACTTACCCATTGTGATTTTTTACCAATATTTTCATCTATTTTTTTAATTTCTATATCAATATTAAATTTATTTCCTGTACTTGATAGTGTATTTTGTAATTTAGTATAATTTTGTACTGTTATAACTCCTGTAGTTGCTGCCTCATCTACAAAATCAAATACTGCTTTTTGTGCTACACTTTCTGCTATATCATTATTTCTTTCTGATACTGCCATAAGTGGAAATATAAAAAGTAAAACTCCTGATACTAATATTGCTATAATTGTTATTAATGTATCCTCCATACTATCCTCCTAATTATTATATGCCTTTTCCTACATACTTTAAATTAATTTCTAATTTGTCTTTTGGTGAACCACCTATTACAATGTCCTCACCTAGTTCATCTTTATCTTCAAACTTTTTTACATCACCAGAGTACTGATATTGTATTACTGTCATCATAAAATATGAATCGCTTGGTAGGTTTGAAAACCAATTTCTCCCTTGATTTTCATAGTCTACAAGTATTCCATTTATATACTTCTTCTCACCTAATATATATGCATTTACCCTATCTGTAGAGAATCTATCTTTTTCTTCTCTATTAGCATTTGAACCTCTCCATGGTGCACCGAACATACTAAGTGGGTGTGTCGGATTACAATATGTATTATATATTGTTACATCATATCCTTTAAGATTTTGTCTTTCTTTTTTACCTTTTGATGAAATATTTGCAACTGCTTGTTCTAATGATAGATCAAATATTTGTTTTAAATTTTCACTTTCATCATATAGTTTTATAACAGAACTTTCCTTATAATACCTATTTAAAAGTGCTGCAACAGATGATTTAGTCATTAATATATTTTCTCTTACTGGTTCATTATCTGATCCTTCATCTAGTACATCCATATATATACCACCCTGTGAGCCTCTTTTTTTAGTAGGATCCATTTTTTCATCAAATATTTTAGCACTATATAATGAAAAGGTATTAAACATATTCATAGTTATGCTAATTGCAAGTATAAATACTAACATACCAAATGCTAAATAAATTGCATCACTTAAATTGTTATCCATTAATTACCTCATTATTATTATATATATTAATGTTACCAAATATATTATATGGTAACACTATATGTATAATATTATATTATATATTATTTAGCTGCTTTTATTGTTACTTTGTCTACTAGTCCTGCTGCATTGTGATTTATATCTACATTATATCTTTGTGCAGTTTTAACTTTAGCTTGTGCATTTAAGATTTGATCAGCATTTTTTCCTGATCCTAAATCACCTTCTAAAAGTGGTTTTCTTTCATCAGCTGTATCTTCTGGTGCTACTCTTTGTCCCCATCCTGCTAAAAATCCTTTAACTGTTGCACCATTTTGCATTCCTTGGTATGCATCAAAATAGCTGTTATGTGTATTAATTTCCTCTCTACTCATTTGTGTTGCACCTCTTTGTATAGCATTATTTGCATTATTGAATACAAACATACCAACTGCAACTAATAATATTGCTAATAATATAGCTCCTGCTATAATTAATGCTTGTGAAGCATTCTCCATAATTTCCTCCTTATTTATTAATTTATAATTATAATATATTAAATACAAAAAGCTTTTTCAACAAAATAGGATGTTTATACTTTCTTTTTAATACTTTTTTAATATACTTATACTTTCTTTTTTGTTTTAATTGTAGTATTATCTAATATTTTTATTATTATTTATATTTCCTTATTTAAATTATTAAATTAAAAATGAACCCTATTTATTAGAGATTTTCATCTAATAATTTAGGTTCATTTTATCTAAGTATATTATTTTTTAATTATTTAATTATTAAATAATATAATATTTTAATCCTGCAACTCCTGCTGTTACTATAGAAAGAACTGAAAGTGTTGCTATATAATATGTACTATCTGCACCTGTAGATATTGTAAGTGCTACTGGTGCATCGTCTATATCATCTTCTCCATGTTTCTTATTTCCTGGTACTGAGTCAATATCTGGTACCCCTTCTTCATTGTAATCTTCTGATATCTCAGCCCAATTATTTTTAACTCCCATGTTGTTCTTATCTTTTTTCCATCTTAGATATATTGTAACTTCTGCACTATCTCCTGGTTTTAAAAGTGTATTTGCTAATTTTTTAGTAGCTACTGTACCATCTTCTTTTTTATACCATTCTGGATTATCTTTTTCATCAAAGTATGTTCCTTTTGGTATATAGTCTGATACTTCTTTTGCATACCCTGGAATTTGTCCTTCATTTGTTACACGTATTTTGTATTCCCATTTAACTTGTGTTGTACTAAATTTCTTTCTATCTAATTCTGCTTTTGCAACAGCTTCTGGTTGATCTTCATACTTATGATGTGTTTCAATTACTCTTTCTTTTTTACCTTCTGTAATTATTATCTTTGAAACTATTTTTCTAAGAGCTAAGTCAAATATTTTCTTTTCACCAGGTATTACGCTATCATAATCTTGGTCATCTTCATTTGGCTTATTATTTCCTGGTATTGAATCCCTATCAGGTATACCTTTTTCATTATAGTCTTCTGTAATTTGTGCAATATTTTTTATTGCATTTTTTTCTTTGTATTTTTCATCTACCTTAAATGCTATTTTTAAGTCTTTAAAGTTTAATGTCCTATCATTATCTTTATCAAATGCCTTAAGCATATTATCTTTACCATTTGCTCTTGATAAGTAGTCTGTTGTTACTTTTCCATTTACTTTTTTCCATTTGTATTCTTTGTTTATCTTATCTTCTGGTAAGAAAATTAATCCATTTGGAATATCATCTGATACTTCTTCTGCATAACCATCAATATTACCTTCATTGTATACCCTAATTGTATATTCTACTCTATCTCC
>CAUPPN010000070.1:0-5663 GCA_963513115.1 uncultured Eubacteriales bacterium
TCAAATATTAATACGCAGTGCTTATCATATACTTCGTGTTTAGGATTACTTTTAATAAACTCATTTAGTTTTTGTATTGTAGTTACAACTATTCTACTATCATTTTTTTCAATGTTCTTTTTTAACTCTCTTGTATTCTTACTACCATTTACACTATCTTTTTGAAATCTTTGATATTCTTTCATTGTTTGATAGTCTAAGTCTTTTCTGTCTACTACAAAAAATACCTTGTCTATAAAGTCTAAGCTTGTTGCAAGCCTTGCTGTTTTAAATGATGTAAGTGTCTTACCAGAACCTGTTGTATGCCAAATATATCCACCTGCATCTATTGTTCCATATTTCCTATTTTGGTAACTTGATGTTATCTTCCATAATATTCTTTCTGTTGCCGCTATTTGATATGGTCTCATTATTATTAGATTATTATTTGAATCAAATACACAATATTTTGTTAATACTTCTAAAAGTATTCTTTTTTCAAAAAATGTTTTAGTAAAATCTTCAAGGTCTGTAATTACATTGTTTTTGGCATCAGCCCAATCAATTGTAAACTCGTAATTACTCTTATCTTTTGCAGTAGTGTTTGCAAAATATTTTGTATATGTACCATTTGATATTACAAAGATTTGTACATATTTGTATAATGAATCTTTTGTATTTAGTGTTTCATTCATATATCTATGTATTTGATTAAACGCTTCATATATTCTTTTTCCACGACTCTTTAACTCTATATGTACAAGCGGAAGTCCGTTTACAAGTATAGTTACATCATACCTATTTCTTCCTTGTCTTACCTGACTTACTACTTGCATATGATTATTACTAATATCTTTTTTATCAATTATTTTAATATTTTTAAGTAATCCATTATCAAATCTAAAATCATATATGTAATCTTCTTGTACTTTTCTTGTTTTTTCAATTAATCCATCATTTGGACAATTTAAATACTCAAGCAAAAATCTATTCCATTCAGAATTTGTAAATGTTACTTTATTTAATTTTTCTAATTGTACTTTTAAATTATCATATAATTCTTTATCATCTGAAACATAAATTCTTTCATAACCTTGAAGTTCTAAATTAGATATTAGCCATTCTTCTAATTCTGATTCTTTTTGGTATGAAGATATATTACTTTTCTTGCTTTCATATTTTGCAAGTATTATTCCATTATTCATTTCTGCTATTGTAGAATAATTACTTTTGTCTTCCATTTTCCCCTACTTTCTAAAATCTAATAACTTTCCCCTATAATATTCATATTCTTTTTTTCTTAAATTAATTTCTTTTAACAATCCGTCATTTGCATCATTTGTGTATTTAGAAAATTTATCTAGTATATCTACTATATACTTTTGTACTCCTAATGGAGGTACTGGTATTCTAAGTCGTGAAATATCATCTATATATATATGTGGCACACCTGCACCCTTTTTAAGAGAATATATATAGTCTTGTTTATCTTTTAAATAATAATATACATATTTAGTATTTAACGTATCACTTGGTTCTATAGAAAAAGCATCGCTTACAAAAATTGGACTATCCCAATAACTAATATAGCCAGCAGCTCCGCTTCCTGCAACTACAATAGTTTCACCTTCTCTATTATGCTGATTAACATAATACGCAGGCTTTTGTCCTCCAGCTATTACTGGTATATTTCCATTTGTTATTTCTTTTTTTGTTATGCTCTTTCCTCGACGCATTTTACAAACTTCATCAATCTTCATCATTTTAACCATATTAAGTGTTATTTTAAATTTTTCGCATAACTCTATTAATAGCTTAATGAATTCTTTATTAAGTGTTATTGCTTGCTTGCTTGCTTGCTTTAACATACTGTGAATCAAATGTCAACAGTTTTTCTAAATAATATTCATATTGTTTTCGTCTTTGTTTTATTTCTTTTGGTAACAATCCTTGTGCTTCATCTACTAAACTTTTTAGTTTATCTAATATTTCTACTATTATATTTTGTATTATAATTGGTGGTATAAGTACCTTTATTCTAGCCATTTCATTGCTCATTAATTTAGGATTTCCAGAGCCTTCTTTTACATATTTTTTTGTTTTGTTCTGTAAATAATAATATAAATATTTAATATTAACTTTTTCATCATCATTATTTTTCAAAATTCCACAAACATTAGTTACTGAAAACTTACCATTTCTATAAAATACTGTACCAGCATAAGCTCCGTCTGTTGTCCATGTAAGGTATTCACCTTCTAAATCATATGTATCTATTTTTCCAATTTCACCATTATTTAAAGTTTGAGAAGAATAAACTGGATATTCCCCTTTATTCTCTTCTAAGTATTTTTTAGATATAACTCTTCCTCTTTTAATTTCACACACTTCTTCTAGCTTATACTCTTTTAACTCATACTCACCTTCTAGTAAGTTTTTCATAGCTAGCTTATTTAAACTAGAAACTGTCAATAGATTTTCTCTATGATATACATATTCTTTGTTTATATTTTCAGCGTATTTTAAAAGTTCTTTTTGAATTTTTTCTTCTACTAAAGTTAACCTATCAAGTATATTCACTATTTTTTCTTGTAATTTTAATGATGGAATTGGTATTTTTATTTTTGAAATTTTAGGAATAGTCAATTGTGGTATTCCAGTAATCGGTAAATTATATTTGACTATACACATTTGATAATATAGATATCTAGTATCTAATTTAAATATATCTTTACTTATCAATGATAAAAGCCTAACTATAGGGTAATAAGGATAATCTCTATATTCTGCATATCCGATAGTTCCTCTAGCAGATATTGTAACTGCTGGCCTATCTATTGTTGCTTTATTAGTATAGCCATATATTGAATTCATACCTATTCCATTACTTATAACAGGTATCGAATATTCAAGTGTTTTAGCACTAGAAAAATTTTCTTTAGGAGCATCACCTCCGGAATAAATTTCACAAACATCCCCTAACTTCTTCCACTCAACCTCTTCATTAGCTATTAGCTCAAGTATGTTTTCTTTATCATTATTCATTCTCAAGCTCCTTTACTATTTCGTCTATTTCTTTTCTTAATATATCTATCCTTTTAACTGTCTCTTTTATCTCTTTGTTTAATACTTTTATATCTATTTTTTCTCTTGTATCTTCTTTTTCTACATAAGTAGATACAGATAAATTATAGTCATTTTCTTCTATTTCTGCTTTTTCTACATTTCTTGCAAAGTATTCTTTTTCTTCTTTACTAATATATGCATTAAGTATAGTTTCAATATTTTTTTCTGATAGTATATTATTATTTGTTTCTTTCTTAAATTCTTTTGTAGCATCAATAAATTGTATTTTGTTATCTGCTTTGTTTTTAGCCATAACCATAATACAAGTTGCAATTGATGTTCCAAAAAATAGGTTTGGAGGTAGTTGTATTATTGTTTCTATATAGTTGTTATCAACTAAATATTGTCTAATAGTTTTTTCTGCTCCCTTTCTATAAAAGATTCCAGGGAAACATACTATTGCTGCTCTTCCACTGCTTGATAAATGGTTTAGTGAGTGTAGAATAAATGCAAAGTCTGCATATGATTTAGGTGCAAGTTTTCCTGCTGGTGCATACCTTTCATCATTGATTAATGTAGGATCATCATTTCCAATCCATTTAATTGAATAGGGAGGATTTGATACTATCGCATCAAATGGCTTTTCATCATTATGTAACGGGTTTAAAAGAGTATCACCTCTTTTAATAGAAAACTCACTATAGTTAATATCATGTAAGAACATATTCATCCTAGATAGATTGTAATTTGTCATATTAATTTCTTGTCCAAAAAATCCTTCTTCAATAATGTGTTCCTTGAATTGTTTTTTCATTTGAAGTAATAGCGAACCACTACCACATGTTGGGTCATATACCTTGTTTATTCTTTCCTTACCTGTTGTAACTATTCTTGCAAGCAGTTTTGAAACAGTTTGTGGTGTGAAAAACTCTCCACCTGATTTACCAGCATTACTTGCATAATTAGAAATTAAAAATTCATATGCATCACCAAATGCATCAATATCATTATCTTCAAATTTACCAAAATTAATTGAAGCTATTCCTTCTAATATATCACAAAGCCTATTATTCTTTTCTTTAACAGTAGCTCCTAACCTATTACTTGTTGTATCAACATCATCAAATAATCCTTTAATATCATCTTCTGATGCATATCCTAAAGCAGTTGCTTCTATTTCATTAAATATATTTGCAAGATCTGTATTTAAGTTTTCATTATTTCTTGCATTTTCTACTACATTTGAAAAAAGTTGACTAGGTAAAATAAAAAAGCCCTTTGCTTCTACTGTACCTTCTAAAAAGTCTCTTTTAGCAACTTCATCTGATATCTTACTATAATCAAATCCATCACCTTCTGATCTATTAAAGAAATCACACATATTTTCAGATATGAACCTATAAAATAGTATACCCAAAATATATTGCTTAAAGTCCCATCCGTCTACTGCTCCTCTTACATTATCTGCAATAGACCATATTTTTCTATGTAACTCTGCTCTTTGCATTGTTTCGTTATTTTTATATATTTTTTTACTCACTACTATCTCCCTATATATTAATTTTCTCTTTTCAGCTGTATTTTCATTATATATGCAATATATATATATTTCAATTACTAATAATATAATTAAATTAAGATTAAATAATTCAAATAACACTTCTAATAAAAAAACACCAAACATTGTATTATACAGTGTTTGGTGACTAAATAATTTTTTTAATTTATTGTTTGCTATTTTGTTATTTTAACTTTATATTAAACCTAATTATAATATTTTTAATATAGCATTTTTATATAGCATTAATTAACACTATAACTTTCTTAAAAATACCATATTCCTTTTCATAATATTTCTTCTAAGCATATTTCTTGTTTCATTACTTAGTGTATTATCACTATTATATGATAATTGTAGGTAAGCATTATCATGCTTTGCCTCTATTTTAGAACCATATAGTAACTCTCCTTTTAAATCTCTGTCACCTATAGCTCCTTTGCATATAGTAATATTTTCTATACTCATATATTTTTGTAATTCAGACAATATAGCACCTTTTACTGATAGGTATATTCTAATTCCATTATTACCTTTGCTATATATTTTTTTAATATTTATATTATTTAAGTAATTAGATAAGTATATATCTAGCTTATGGTCATAGGTTGTTGGTATATCAATATGTCTTCTATGTGGCATAACTACTGCATTAAATTCTAATTTTTCTTCTGTTCTTTTAATTGCTATTTCTTTCATTTTTTCAATTGTTCTACTAATTATTCCATCAAGCAAATAGCTGTGATATGCATTAACTATTGCAATACAACCTGTTTTTACTTCTTGTATAATAATAATTGGTTCATCTGATGTAATAGCTCCTATTGCTAAATCATGCTCTTCTTTTCTATAATCCGGTATTATAAATGACATAAAGCCTTTAAAGCCATTTTCTTTGTTTTTAATTAGTATGGGTGCTTTATCATTTGCAAATACACTTAAAAAATCTTCTTCTAATATAAGTATATCTTTTTCTTCACCTTTCGTTATATAATTATTTTCATACCTAATTATAACCGAAGGCTTACCTTCTAACACGTTATCAAATATATCTGTGTAG
>CAUPPN010000071.1:0-5647 GCA_963513115.1 uncultured Eubacteriales bacterium
GATAGTATAGAATATATTAGCATTATTGGGCCTTTAGTTTTTAGGTAGTGACTATCACCTTTTACTAAACCTTCATTAATGATTCCTGCATTAAGTTTAGGTATATACAAATTGATGTATACTCCAAATATTACTATCAGGAGAGTTAGGATAATTTTAAGCCTATATTTTTTTGCATGTTTTAGTATCATTTGCATAGCGTTATTCCTTTCTTTTTTACTATATAATTATATATATTAAAAGGGATTTTTTCAAGGATAAGAAAGATGGGATAGTTATTAAAAAATAACAAATAGAGGTAATAAAAGAGTATAAAAAAATATTAATGGTAATAGCAATGGTAATATTAATATTATTTATATTATGGAATATATATCATAAATATTTGTTAAATTATTTGGTATAAAATATAATTAAATTAATGAAAGAAAAGGAAATTAAGTTATAGAAGATAAAATAAAATATAGAGAAGTATTAGAAAAGATACTTTCTGAAGTTTATACTGAACAAGATTATATAGATTTTTTCACTTATTATTTTACAGAGGGATACAAAAAATTTTCACCAGATGAAAAGGAAGATTTTTATGATATATTTCAAGTATATT
Source organism: uncultured Eubacteriales bacterium (assembly GCA_963513115.1). Taxonomy (GTDB): domain Bacteria; phylum Bacillota; class Clostridia; order TANB77; family CAG-508; genus JABCPO02. The sequence continues at coordinate 608 of CAUPPN010000071.1, forward strand.
TAATACGTGATAATAAAATATCAATTGAATTATTTAATGATATTGATGAGATATGTCAAAAAATAGATTGTGGAACTGCAGAAGTAGATCCACATTATTTTGAAGAATATGATAATACTTTTATAAAATTACTAAAAGAAAATGGTTTTCTAAAATAATAATAAAAATAGTTTACATATTTTATAATAAAAAGTAATCAAATTAGTTACCAATAAAAAATTATATAATAAAAAACACTGTAATATCAACGATTACAGTGTTTATCATTTTGGTCGAGGTGACAGGGATCGAACCTGCGACCTCATGGTCCCAAACCACGCGCGCTACCAACTGCGCTACACCTCGATCAATGCAATATATATATATATATTAACATTAATTTTTAATAATTTCAACATATTGCATCAACTTTTTTTAAAAATTTGTAAAAAATACTTTTTTATTATTTTCTATTAACCTTACTTTGTTTTGCATAGTCTGTTTTTCTAGTTTCTCTTAATACTGTTACCTTTATCTTACCTGGGAAAGGTAATTCATCTTCTATCTTTTTAGAAATATCATGTGCAAGTACAGTCATTTCAGAATCAGATATCTTTTCAGGGTCTACTATTAGACGTATTTCTCTACCCGCTTGTATAGCGTAAGATTTGTTTACACCTTCGAATTCTGTAGCAATTTCTTCAAGCTTTTGTATTCTTTTAATATATGCTTCAAATGTATCTCTTCTAGCTCCAGGTCTTGATGCAGAAATTGTATCTGCAGCTTGTACAAGTATTGCTTCAACTGTTTCTGGCTCTACATCATTATGATGAGCTTCTACTGCGTGAATAACTTCCTTGCTTTCTTTAGCCCTATTTAATACTTCTACGCCTAATTCTACATGTGTTCCTTCAATATCTGGATCATGATCTAGTGCTTTTCCAATATCATGTAGTAATGCAGCTCTTTTAGCTACTTCCTTATTTGCTCCTACTAAGTCTGCCATAATTCCAGCCAAGTTTGAAACTTCTATTGAGTGTGTAAGAACATTTTGACCATAGCTTGTTCTGTATTTTAGTTTACCTAGAAGCATAATTTCTTCTGAGTTTAAATCTGATACACCAGATTCTTCCATTGCTCTTTTACCTTCAGCTCTTACTACATCTGCTATTTCTAATGTTGCTTTTTCTACAATTTCTTCAATCTTGCCTGGATGGATTCTACCATCATCTAGTAATTTTTCTATTGCTAATTTAGCAACAGCTGTTCTTACTGGATCAAATGCAGAAAGTGTTATTGCTTCTGGAGTATCGTCTATTATGATTTGAACACCAGTTAGCATCTCTAAACTTCTAATATTTCTACCATCTTTACCAATTATTCTACCTTTCATTTCTTCTGAAGGAATAGAAATAACAGTAAGTGTTGTTTCAGAAGTATGATCTGCTGCACACTTTTGTATTGCTGTTGTAATAACATTTTTAGCCATCATTTTAGCATTTTCATTAATTTCTTCTTCATATTTTTTAATAATTTTTGCCTTATCCTCAACTAATTCTTTATCAAGGATATTAATAATTTCTTTTTTAGCTTCTTCTTCGCTAAGGTTTGCTGTTTGTTCTAGTATTTTTCTTTTTTCTTCTTCAATATTTTGTACTTGTAATTCTCTTTTTTCTAGTTCTTTACTATAGTTGTCTAAATGTTTTAAATCTTTTTCAATTCTTTCTTCCTTTTTTCCTAATTGTTCCTCTTTTTGGAATAACCTATTTTCTTGTTTTGAAAGTTCTGCCCTTCTTTCTTTAATTTCAGTGTCTATTTCATCTTTTAGTTTTAATTCCATTTCTTTTGCAGTTATTTCTGCATCTCTTCTATAATCATTTGCTTCTTTTTGTGCGTCTCCAACTATTTTGTCTGCTTTTTCTTTTGCATTAGATAATAGTAATTCATTATTTTTAATGTTGTTTTTAATTATAATTATGTATGTAACTGCTGAAACAAGGAGGATAGTAAGGATGATTATTGCTATCACCATATTTACCCCTCTTTCGTTTTCAAAAATCATTTATTATTGGATTAAAATATATCAATTGTTTATTAATTATGTACTAAAAATATGTTTGTATTAATATATTTTAACTTAAAATTATAATATACTTTTTTTATTGTTATGTCAATTTGATATTAGAATAAAAATTGGTAAAAACTTATATTATTTTTAATATATAAATTTTAAATTACACAAAAAAAGGCCACCTAAGTAGTCTTATATATTGGCTGGGGTAGTAAGGTTCGAACTTACGATCGAGGAGTCAGAGTCCCCTGCCTTACCACTTGGCTATACCCCAATTATATGAAAATTATAATATATTAAAAATAATTATGCAATAAAAAAAGCTTACGTTTTAGTAAGCGAATGGAGGCGACACTCGGAATCGAACCGAGGATAAGAGTTTTGCAGACTCGTGCCTTACCACTTGGCCATGCCGCCATGGAGCGGGAAATGGGACTCAAACCCACGACCTATGCCTTGGCAAGGCATCGCTCTATCGACTGAGCTACTCCCGCGAGATATGATAATTATACTTAAATATTTTTTAAATGTCAAATACTACAAAAAGCGTTTTAAATGTGCAATAATAGTCTTATAAAAATATATAGAGGTAAAAAATGATAGAGTTTTTAAAAGTAACAATACTTGGAATAATTGAGGGAATAACAGAGTGGCTTCCAATAAGCTCAACTGGACACTTAATCTTAGCAAATAATTTTATTAAGTTAAATGTGACAAAAGAATTTATGTCAGTATTTAATGTAGTGATACAATTAGGAGCAATATTTGCTGTTATATTACTATTTTGGAATAAGATATTTCCTTTTAAATATGAAAAAGGAAAAGGGATAAAAGCTGAAAAAGAAAAGTTTAGTCTTTGGGGTAAGGTTTTAATTGCATGTGTACCTGCAGGAATTATAGGAGTATTATTTGATGATAAGATAGAAGAACTGTTCTATAATCCAACAAGTATAGCAATTGCATTAATAGTTGTAGGAATAATATTTTTAATTGTAGAAAATATAAAAATTAAAAAATCAAGACATGATAGGCTAGTAGAAAAGAAGGATACTTTAGATAAAATAACTATAAAAGATTCATTAAAAATAGGAATCTACCAAGTATTTGCAGCAGTATTTCCAGGTACATCAAGATCAGGAGCTACAATAATAGGTGGTATGATAAATGGACTAAATAGAGAAACAGCAGCAGAATTTACCTTTATTTTAGCAATACCTGTTATGTTAGGAGCAAGCTTATTAAAAATAGTAAAGTTTGGTTTTCATTTTTCTAAAAATGAAATGATAATACTACTTTTAGGAATGTTTGTAAGTTTCATAGTTTCACTATATACAATAAAATACTTATTGAAATATATTAAGAAACATGACTTTAAACCATTTGGAATATATAGGATAATATTAGGTATAATAATATTGCTTAGATACTATGTATTTTAAGTAATTAAGCATATAATAATCATGTTTTAATATATATAGTTTAAATAATTAGTATACAAATCATGTAACTAAATATTAAAATTATTTAATTAATGTATATAAAGAAACAATGAAGTATTACATAAATATAAAAAAGTTGCAAAATTATATTAATATATCATATAATTTTGTTAAATCTAAAAGCTAAATATGATATATATAAGGAATAATATGGAATTTAAACACAAATCAGTACTACTAAACGAAGTTATAGATAACTTAAATATAAAAGAAGATGGTATATATGTAGATGGCACATTAGGTGGAGCAGGACATAGTACAGAGATATTAAAAAGATTATCTAATGGAACATTAATTGGAATAGATAGAGACATGGATGCAATTAGGGAATCTGCAAAAAAGCTTGAACAATATGAAAAGAATAACAATGTTATATTAATTCATGGTAACCATGAAAATATACCTAGCATATTAGATAGCCTAGAGATAAAAAAAGTCGATGGTGTACTGCTTGATTTAGGCATGTCTTCATATCAGATAGATAATGGCAAAAGAGGTTTTTCATATATTAATGATGGGCCATTAGATATGAGGATGGATGAAAGCCAAGAGTTAACAGCTAAAAAGATTGTAAATGAATATTCAAAAGAAGAACTTGTAGAAATATTTAAAAAATATGGTGAAGAAAGATTTGCAGACAAGATTGCAAATGCAATCATCAAAAAAAGAGAAGAAAAAGAAATATCAACTACACAAGAATTAGTTGATATTATAGATAGAGTAAAACCTTTTAGTAAAAAGGGGCATAAGGCAAAACAAGTTTTTCAAGCATTAAGAATTGAAGTTAATTCTGAAATAAAGAATTTAACAGATAGTATTATTGAAATAATTAAAAGAATAAATAAAGGTGGTAGACTTACAATAATTACATTCCACTCCTTAGAAGATAAGGCAGTAAAAGAAGCATATAAGAAGGCTGAGGGCGAATGTGTTTGTCCACCAAATTTTCCAATTTGTGTATGCAATCCAATAAAATTAGGGAAAATAGTAAACAAAAAAGCTATACTTCCGAGCAAAGAAGAACAGGAAGAAAATTCAAGATCAAGAAGTGCAAAACTTAGAGTTTTTGAGATAGATTAAAAAGAAAGGAGTAAATTAATGTTAGAAGCCAGAAGTTATCAATATGATACTAATCCGCGAAAATTCTATACAGGTTATGATACTCCAAATTTAAAACAAAAGAAGAAAAAGAATAATAAGCCAAAAAATAAGAAGGTAAATAAACAGGCTCAAGAAATAAGAAGAAAAATAAATCAAAGAGCAAAAGAAAATAAAAAAAGAAAAAGAAATGTAATTATGATGTCAATAGTAATAGCATCAATAGTAATTGCAAATCTTTTCTTGCAATCACTTGCACAAGAAAAAATAAGGGGAATAAACCAAAAGAAACAACAAATAGAAGAGCTAAACAAGGAAAATGCACAATTAAGATTAAAACTTAAAAACAACCAAAACTTAGCAACTATACAAGAAGAAGCAACAAATAGACTA
>CAUPPN010000072.1:0-5523 GCA_963513115.1 uncultured Eubacteriales bacterium
ATAACTCATTTGATAATTCTTTTGATTCTTCTTTTAATGATTCTGCCTTATCACCTTGTTTGTTTTTATATAATTCTGCTATTTCATCCGCTATCTCGTTTTTTCTTTTTCTTAATGCATCACCTTTTTGAATATATTCTATTCTCATATCATCAAGTTTTATAGCTTCATCTACAAGTTCTAACTTATTGTCTTGGAACTTGTTTTTAATATTTTGTTTTACCTTTTCGGGGTTTTCTTTTAAAAATTTTATATCAATCATCATATCTCCTATACTATATACTTTCACATATATTATTAATTATTATTCTCTTTTTTATTACTTTTTCTTATTACTTTTTGTTTTTTTGCTTCTTGTATTATATATTTTTCAACACTTCTTTTTTGAAATAATCTAACCTATTTGCTACTTCTTCTTTACCTAGGATTTGCATTATTTCATATAGGTCTGGTGTCATTGTCCTATTTGTCATAACTACTCTTAAGTATTCCGAGATTGTTCCAACATGGCCATTAAAGCTTTCAGGTTTTTCTTTGTATTCTTTAACTTCTCTTGCATATCCATATTTTTCTGCAACATCTTTAATTTTTTCAAACCAAGTATTCTTATCATCTGCAATATCATAATAATTTGTCATATAGTCTTCTACTATTTCTAATATTTTAGAAATCTCTGTTTTCTCTTTGCCGCTATTTAATATTGCATCATAATGTTTTTCTTCTTTCTTAAACATATCATCATACATATATATATTTAAATCTAATATATCACTATATTTTGATATATCTTTTCTTGGCTTTTTTCTTCCATCTCTTTCTATTCCAAATATCTTAATCGACTTTTCCTTATTATTTTCTAACAATTCATATAGTGTCCTATCATTTTTTTGTGACCATTTAAGTGCCTTTTCATATAATGTTTTAGAATCTAATCTTGCAATATAGTTTTTCGATACATCAATTAACTTTGTCTTATCAAATAACGCACCAGAAGCCCCCATTTTGCTCATTTTGAAATCGAACTCTGTAATATCCTTATCTGAATTTTGCTTCCTCCACATTTCGAAATTAGCGTTCATTATATTAATTAAATATTCTGTAACTGCTTCATATGGTATTCCTTCTTCTTCAACCAAGTATGTTGCTTTAGCTTCAGGATCTTTTCTTTTTGATAGCTTTCTTGCTTTACCTTCATCGTTTTTCATAAGTGGTGCAATGTGTGCATATTTAGGTACTTTAAACCCAAGTGCAACAAAAAGTGCGATATGTAATGGTAATGATGGTAACCATTCATCTCCTCTTGTAACTAAATTTACTCCCATTAAATGATCATCTATTGCATGTGCAAAGTGATATGTAGGTAGTCCATCTTTTTTGATTATTACAGTATCTTGTATGTCTGTTGGTAATTCAAGTTTTCCCTTTACCATATCTTTTACAATTATTTTATTAGAAGGATTACTATCATTTTTAAATCTAACTATATAGTCCTCTCCAGCTTTAATTTTTTCAATTGCCATATTTACTGGCATTTCTCTATACTTAGCCCATTTACCATATACACCAATTTTTTGTTTTGATTTTTTCTGATCTTCTCTTATCTTATCTATTTCTTCTTTAGTTAAGAAACAAGGATAAGCTTTACCTTGTAATATTAGATCTTTTGCATATGCTTGGTATATCTCTTTTCTATGACTTTGTATATATGGACCATAATTTCCGATTTCTTTATTTTCACCTACTACTCCTTCTTCAGGATCTAAGTTATATAATTCTAATCCATCAATAATGTTTTTAACACCATTTTCTACTTTTCTTTCTTGATCAGTATCTTCTATTCTTACAAAGAATATACCACCTGTTTTATTGGCCATCATCTTAGATATAAGTGATGTATAAACTCCTCCTATATGCAAAAAACCTGTAGGACTTGGAGCAAATCTTGTTACATATGCTCCGTCCTTTAGGTCTCTTGTTGGATATTTTTCTTCATAATAACTAACTGGTTTAGTATCACCAAAAATTAAGTCTGCTAATTCTTTTCTCTTATTTATATCATTGTCCATTTTAATATCCTTTTCTATTTATGTTGTTTTTTGTTGTTTTTATATTTTATATTTTATATTTTTATTTTCTATTTTTTGCAATATGCTGTATATATTGTTAATAATATAATATTATCTTTAATTATACAATAATTGGTAATATAATTGGATCCCTTTTTGTAGTTTTCATTATATATTTAGATAATTTATTTTTAACTACAGCTTTTACTGTGTTCCATTCTGTTGTTTCAAGTTCTTCTATTTCATCTATTACTATTTGTTTTAATTTTCTTACTAATTGTTCACTTTCTCTTACATAAACAAATCCTCTAGATATAATGTCTGGTTCTGTTTCTAGTGTTCCATCATTATTTAAATTAATTACAGCAATTATTATACCATCTTGTGATAGATTTTTTCTATCTCTTAATACTATATTTCCAACATCACCTACACCTAAACCATCAACAAATACTTGTCCTGTTTCAACTTTACCTGTATTTTTTAGTCCAATTATAGTATTACCTTCAATTATTCTACCTGTTTCTGGTAATATAATATTATTATTTGTATACCCCATAGACATTGCTGAGTTTTTATGTGCTTGTAGTTGTCTCATTTCTCCGTGTACTGGTATAAAATATTTTGGGTTAACTAAATTAATAATTAATTTTTGTTCTTCTTGGCATGCATGTCCTGAAACGTGTACATGTTCTAATGCTGAATATACTACTTCAACACCTCTTTTTAATATACTATTTATTACCCTTGATACTGCTGGTTCATTTCCAGGTATTGGTGTTGCAGATATTATTACCATATCATTTTGTGTAAGTTTTATTTTTCTATGTTGTCCTGTAGCAATTCTTGTTAAGGCTGACATAGGTTCACCTTGACTTCCTGTTGTTATAATTAAAAGGTGTTCATCTTCAACAGAGTTTATCGCATCAATATTTACAAACATTCTATCTGGTGCATCTATATAATTTAATTCTCTCGCTATATCTAATATTTTTTCCATTGATCTACCAGATACCGCAATCTTTCTGTTGTGTTTTTCTGCAAGTTTTACTAGTTCTTGTACTCTATTTACATTACTTGCAAAAGTAGCAAGTATTATTCTCTTCTTACAATTATCAAATAGCTTGTCTAAAACATTACCTACAGATTTTTCAGACATTGTAAAGCCTGGTCTTTCTGCATTTGTACTATCAGATAATAATGCAAGTACTCCTTCTTTTCCTATTTCACCAAGTCTTGCTAAATCCATTTTCTTTCCATCAACTGGAGTAAGTTCAACTTTAAAGTCACCTGTATGTACAATAGTTCCTGCTGGTGTACGTATTGCAAGCATTGCTGCATCGGGTATACTATGTGCTGAAGCTATATATTCAACAGAAAATTTTCCAAGTGTTATTACATCACCAAAGTGTACTGTATTTAATTTTACCTTTTTATCTAATCTGTGTTCTTTTAATTTTGATAATATTAATGCTTCAGTAAGTGGTGTAGCATATATTGGCATATTTATTTTTTTCATAACATATGGTATTGCTCCAATATGGTCTTCGTGACCGTGTGTTATAACCATACCCCTTATCTTACGTTTGTTTCTTTCTAAATATGATACATCTGGTATAACTATATCTATTCCAAGCATATCATCTTCTGGGAATGATAAACCACAATCTACTACTATAATATCATTTTCATATTCTAATACAGTAATATTTGCTCCTATTTCTCCTATTCCACCTAGTGGTATAATTTTAATATTACCTTTATTATTTATTTTTTTATTATTTGCCTTTTTAGACATATTTTTATTTTTGCTTTTACTATTATTTGTATTATTATTTTTTGTTTTTTTGTTGTGTTCTTTATTATTTGTTTTATTTATATTTTTATTATCATTATTTTTATGAGTATTTGATGTTTTATTTTCTTCCATCTAATACCTCTTTTCTTTTGATTTTATTTAATACAATTTAATTTAATTTTTAAATTATTTATTATATATTATTTGTTTTTATTTTGTTTTGTTTATTAATTATTAATCTTTAATTTTATTTTTATCAATTTTATTTAATTTAATCTGTCTTTTCTAATCTTGTATAAATTATTTTAAATTTAAATATATGAAAATATATGAAATTAAATTCATATATTTTACTGTTTTTATTATATATTTTTTCTTTTCTTTATTTTTTAATTTTTTTATTTTAAGTTTATTTTTTTAATCTTATTCTTTTATTTTTTATGTATTGATCATACATATTATATAATCAAACACTCATATATAATGATATTATGTTTTTATCTAGTATATATAAATTGCGTACATATATACTTAAACATAATTTTAAACCGTACAAATATAGTATATATATTATATATTTTTTGTTGTTATATGTCAATTAATAATAATTACTAGTGCTTTTTCTTTCTGTTATATTGCTTTTTTCTTAGGTTTGGCATCTTCTTTTCAAGATATATAAATGTTACACCTGGATTTTCTGTGCTTTCAATTTTTTTAATTCTATCATTATGTAGCTCTGTTCTTACCATGTTTAAAAGCGTACTACCTAAACTATACCCATGTACTGCTATTATCATTTCGATATGTTCTTCTGCTAATTCTATTTCTTCTTCTAATATATATTTTGCCTCTTCCTTTGTCATTCCATGTAGATCAATTTTCTTTCTATTTTCTTCTGCTATATATTTCATTATATAAATAATACCCCTAAATTTCTTCCAGAATTATTTTTATTTCTTCTATATGAATGATACATATAATTGCCATTTTCATCTTTTAATGACAATGTGTCTTCATCACTTACATATATGTTGCATTCTGGTATATTATATTTTTTAATACTATTTAATATTAATAAGTCTAAGTCCACATTGTATTTTCCATTTTCCTTTTTCTCAATTGCTTTTTCTCTTGTTATATTTTCAGCTTCAATATATTTTTCAAATCGATCTATTACATCATCAGAAATTTCAAATGATTTTTTAAGTATGTGTGGTGATATTATTAATTTTATATTTTTATAATTACAATCATATTCTTTATTCATCTTTTCAATTGTTTTAGGTAATATATTTAGTAGTGTACTTTTCCAGCCGCTATGTACTAGTGAATATACACCTTTTGTTTCATCAACTATATATATGCACATACAATCTGCAACAGCCATTACTAATATATTATCATTATTTTTTGTAATTAATGCATCTGCATCTTCTTTTGCTTCATAAAGTGTTGTGTTATTATCTATTTTTATTTTATTAAAATCACCTATTGCTAGTTTGTCTATATCAATTATTTTGTCTTTATGTTCTAGTGCTACTTTATATATTTTTATTTTGTTTCTTTTGATTTTTGTGTGTTTAAGTATAATTTTATTTAATTTTAAGAATTCTTCTTTTAATTTTGCATTATTTTTAGAATAGTTATTTTCGTATGTTG